>CAIQPV010000086.1 GCA_903873725.1 uncultured Nitrosomonadales bacterium | reverse complement strand
TTGTCGCCAAGAACGACGATTTCAGGGCGTTTGCGAAAAATGTGGCGCAGACCGTGTCCGAGAAGAACCCGGCAGACACTGCGGCCCTGGCAGATATGTCCATAGCAAATGGCTCGGCCAGCGTCGAAGAAACCCGCAAGGCGCTGGTGATGAAGCTGGGCGAAAATATCAGCGTGCGCCGTTTTACGCGCTATGCGACGACTACCGGCAAACTGGCTTCATATTTGCACGGCAGCAAGATCGGCGTGTTGCTTGATCTGGTTGGCGGCGATGAAACTCTGGGCAAGGATCTGGCCATGCATATTGCGGCCAGCAAGCCGAAGTCGATTGATGCTTCCGGCGTGAACGCCGAGGAAATTTCCACCGAACGCCGCATCGCGATTGAAAAGGCGCGCGAGGCCGGAAAACCGGACGCGATGCTGGACAAGATCGCCGAAGGCACGGTGCAGAAGTTCCTCAAGGAAGTCACGCTGCTCGGACAGGTGTTCGTCAAGGCAGAGGACGGCAAGCAGACTGTCGAGCAGTTGCTGAAAGCCAGGGGCGCTTCCGTGTCCGCTTTCCAGATGTTCATCGTGGGCGAGGGCATCGAGAAGAAGGTGGAAGATTATGCGGCCGAAGTTGCGGCCGCCGCCGCTGCCGCAAAGGGCTGAACGATGACCGCTGCCCGACGACCCTACAAGCGCATCCTGCTCAAGCTCTCCGGCGAAGCCCTGATGGGCGATGACAGCTACGGCATCAACCGTGCGGTGATCGAGCGCATTGTCGGCGAGATCGGCGAGGTGGTGGCGATGGGCGTGCAGGTGGCAATCGTGATTGGCGGCGGCAATATTTTCCGTGGTGTGGCACCCGCAGCGGCGGGCATGGATCGCGCTACTGCCGATTATATGGGCATGCTGGCAACGGTGATGAATGCCATGGCCTTGTCGGATGCCATGAAACGGCAAGGGCTGGAGTGCCGCGTGCAGTCTGCGCTCAATCTGGAGCAGGTGGCGGAGCCGTTTATACGCGGCAAGGCCTTGCGCTATCTGGAAGAAGGCAAGGTGGTGATATTCGGTGCCGGCACCGGCAACCCGTTTTTTACCACCGATACCGCCGCAGCCTTGCGCGGTGTGGAGATGGATGCCGAGGTGGTCATCAAGGCGACCAAGGTGGATGGCGTGTATACCGCCGACCCGAAAAAGGATGCCTCCGCCACACTCTACCAGAGCGTCACTTTCGATGAGGCGATAACCAAAAACCTCGGCGTGATGGATGCCACCGCTTTGACCTTGTGCCGTGACCAGAAGCTGCCTATCATCGTATTCAGCATTTTCAAGCTCGGCGCGCTGAAGCGCGTAGTGCAGGGTGAAAGTGAAGGGACATTGGTTCACCCCGGATAATCGTCCCGTCCCCAATGCACGGGGGAGGGACAGTTGTGCTGATGAACATTTCCGGTTCACTGCAATTGATGGAGATATGTCATGATTGTTGATATCAAGAAAACTGCCGAACAAAAGATGAGCAAGTCGCTGGAAACGCTTAAGGCGGACTTTGGCAAAGTGCGCACCGGGCGAGCACACGCCGGCATTCTGGATCATGTAACGGTGGAATATTACGGCAATCCAACGCTGATCAACCAGGTTGCCAACATCACCCTGATTGATGCCCGCACCATCGGTGTGCAGCCGTGGGAAAAGAAAATGATTTCCGCTGTGGAAAAAGCTATCCGCGATTCCGATCTGGGATTGAATCCTTCAACCAATGGCGACGTGATCCGCGTGCCCATGCCGATGCTGACCGAGGAGCGCCGCCGCGACCTGATCAAGGTGGTGAAGAATGAGGCGGAAAATGCCAAGGTGGCGGTACGCAATGTGCGCCGCGATGCCAACGAGCACCTCAAAAAGCTGCTCAAGGACAAGCAAGTGAGTGAAGATGACGAACGCCGCGCGCAGGACGAGGTACAGAAATTGACGGACCGCTTTGTCGCTGAAATCGATAAGGCGCTGCAAGCCAAAGAAACCGATTTGATGGCAGTCTGATTTCCAGGTATCAGATGCCAGGAATCAGGAATCAGAATTTTGTGCGGCTATGCCGCCTTTTGTTTATTAAACCAAGTCGCGTAGCGACTTACTTAACTGCTGATTCCTGATCACTGATTCCCGATTTCTGACAATGTCTTTATTCCAGAGCTCCACACGCATTATCCCGAGCGCTCCCGCCGTTCCGCGCCATATCGCCATCATCATGGACGGCAATGGCCGCTGGGCCAAGCAACGCTTTTTGCCGCGGGTGGCCGGGCATCAGCGCGGTGTCGAGGCTTTGCGCGAAACGGTGAAAGCCTGCCGCGATCTGGGTGTGGAATACCTTACCGTGTTTGCCTTCAGCAGCGAGAATTGGCGACGTCCGTCGGATGAGGTGTCGTTCCTGATGCAGTTGTTCATGAAAGTTCTGGAACGCGAAGTTGCGAACTTGCACGAAAACAATATCCGCCTGAGAATCATCGGCGACCGTAGCCGTTTCGATGAAAAACTCAACCGGTATATTGAAGAAGCAGAGCGGCTTACCGCAGGAAACGGCGGACTGACATTCACCATCGCCGCCAACTACGGTGGGCGCTGGGACATCATGCAGGCGTTGCAGGTGATGCTGAAAGACAAGCAAGGGCAGTGCGTAAATTTCAGCGAAGCCGAACTTGAACCTTATCTTTCCATGAACTACGCACCGGAGCCCGATCTGTTCATCCGTACCGGAGGCGAGCAGCGCATCAGCAATTTTCTGTTGTGGCAAATGGCCTACACCGAGTTGTATTTTACCGGCATCCTGTGGCCGGCCTTTGACCGCGAAGCATTGCAGGCAGCTATCCATTCCTATCAGGCGCGCGAGCGGCGCTTTGGCAGGACCAGTGAGCAGTTGCAAAAAGGCCACCCCGATGCTTAAGCAGCGCGTTATTACCGCAGTCATTCTGCTGCTGCTGTTTCTGTCCGCGCTATTTATGCTTCCGGCGCCGGGATGGATAGCGCTGGTTATCGTCATAGTGATGCAGGGTGCATCGGAATGGACGCGCCTGGCTAAACTCTCCGGCAGGCTTGACCATGCCTATTGGTGGCTGACCCTGGCGGTGATGGGCGGTATCGTGTGGTTTGATGCTGACCACACGCTCGCGCAACATGCGAACCTGCATATTTCGGTTTATGCGGTATCGGCGCTGTTGTGGCTGGTCATCGTGCCGTTCTGGTTGTGGATGGGTTGGCAGGTGCGCCAGGCGCTACCGATGGCGCTGGTTGGGTGGGCGGTGCTCATTCCGACCGGTTTGGCGATGATCGATTTGCGCGAGAACAGTCCGTGGTTGTTGCTCGGCATCATGGTGCTGGTGTGGGTTGCCGACAGC
The DNA here is from genome assembly GCA_903873725.1 of uncultured Nitrosomonadales bacterium. GTDB lineage: Bacteria > Pseudomonadota > Gammaproteobacteria > Burkholderiales > Gallionellaceae > CAIQPV01. The sequence continues at coordinate 28,955 of CAIQPV010000086.1, read as the reverse complement.
GCGGCTTATTTCACCGGACGCAAATTCGGCAAGCACAAACTGGCGCCCAGCATCAGCCCGGGCAAGACTTGGGAGGGAGTGATCGGGGCGCTGCTTGGGGTTTCGGTTTGTGTTCTGCTGGCATGGGGCTTCAGCGATTATTCGCGTTTCCTCATGTTTCTGCCGGCAATTCTGTTGGCATCCTGGTGTTGGGTGGCGCTGGCGGTGATCGGCGACCTGTTCGAATCCGCCGTCAAACGCCAGGCCGGGGTGAAGGACAGCGGCGCGCTGTTGCCCGGCCACGGCGGTTTGCTGGATCGCATCGACGCGCTGACTTCCACTTTGCCGTTGGCCGCACTGGCGTTGTTGCTGCAGAGGCTGGCATGAGCCTTGTTAAAGTAATTAGCCATAACTGTAGTCTGGCGGTGAGGTACGAACCCCAGCGTTTCGGATCGCAAGCGCTGGGGTTCGCAAGCTCACCGCCAGCCTACGTAATTAATTGATGGCTGAGTCCACATGATGAACCTCACCATCCTCGGGTCCACAGGCAGCATCGGTTGCAGCACGCTGGATGTGGTGGCGCGTCATCCTGATAAATATCGCGTGACGGCACTTACCGCGCAGTGCCGGGATGAGGTATTGTTCGAACAATGTGTGAACTTCGAGCCTCGTTATGCGGTATTGCTGGATAAGGCCGCCGCCGCGCGTCTGGCGCAAAAAATTGCCGGTGCGAATCTTGCGACGGAAGTGTTGTGTGGCGTGGAAGCACTGGAGCGTGTTGCATCCCTGCCGGAGGTGGATGCCGTGATGGCTGCAATCGTCGGTGCGGCAGGGTTGCATCCGACGCTGGCGGCTGCCCGCGCAGGCAAGAAAATCCTGCTGGCCAACAAGGAAACACTGGTGATGGCGGGTGCCGTGTTCATGGATGCAGTGCGCGCCAGCGGTTCGGTGCTGCTGCCGATAGACAGCGAACACAACGCCATTTTTCAGGCACTGCCCCATCATTATTCCGGCAACCTCGCTGCCAGCGGAGTCAGCAAAATTCTGCTGACGGCTTCAGGCGGGCCGTTCCGCAATACCCCGCTGTCCGAATTGCAAAATATCACGCCGGAACAGGCCTGCGCGCATCCGAACTGGGTGATGGGGCGCAAGATTTCGGTGGATTCCGCCACCATGATGAACAAGGGACTGGAAGTAATCGAGGCGCATTGGCTTTTCAACGCACCCGCCGACTCCATTCAGGTGGTTGTACATCCGCAAAGTGTGATTCATTCGCTGGTGCAATATGTGGACGGTTCGGTGATTGCGCAAATGGGCAATCCGGACATGCGCACGCCGATTGCTTACGCACTGGCCTACCCCGGGCGCATGGTTTCGGGAGTGGAGCCGCTGGATTTGTTCAAAGTGGCGACACTTGATTTCGAGGCTCCCGACTTCGAAAGTTTCCCCTGTTTGAAATTGGCCTATCAGGCATTGCGCGCGGGCGGCACCGCCCCTGCCGTGTTGAATGCGGCGAACGAAGTGGCAGTAGCTGCCTTCCTCGACCGGCAGATTTCATTCCTTGCCATTCCGCGTTTGATCGAAGAGGTGCTGGCGGCCTTGCCGGTTGTTGCGGTCAATACGCTGGATGATGTGCTGAGTGCCGATGCGGCCGCACGTAAGGTAACTCTGGAGCGGGTGCGGCAGATGATTAGTCCGGTGTTCACGGCATGACCACGCTATGGGCTTTCGCCGTCGCCATCGCGGTGCTGGTGGTGTTCCACGAGCTGGGGCACTACTGCGTGGCACGGTTGTGCGGCGTGAAAGTGCTGCGTTTTTCCGTCGGGTTCGGCAAAGCTTTCTACATCAAGAAATTTGCCGGCGGCGAAACCGAGTGGGTAATTTCAGTTATTCCGCTGGGCGGGTATGTGAAAATGCTGGACGAGCGCGAAGGCGAAGTGGCGGCTCATGAGTTGCACCGCGCCTTTAACCGCCGCCCGGTGTGGCAGCGCATGGCCGTGGTGGTGGCGGGGCCGGTGGCCAATTTGCTGCTGGCTATCGTCTTGTACTGGGCGTTGTTCATGCATGGCGTGCCGGGACTGAAACCGATTCTGGGCGAAGTCGCGCCGCATACGCCTGCCGCAGCAGCGCAATTGCAAAAGCAGGAAACCATACTCAGCATCAACAGGGTTGCCATGCCGAGCTGGCAGGAGGTGCGCTGGGCATTACTGGATTTGGCGTTGCGGGACACCGAGGTGCACATCGAAGGACGCACGATGCAAGGTGCAACAATTCAGCATGTGCTTGACCTGAAAGTTATCGCCCCGGCCGATCTGGACAGCGATTTTTTGCAAAAACTTGGATTGCAGCCCTATCAACCGCTGGTGAAACCCGTCATCGGCAAACTGGTAGAAGGGGGAGCTGCCCGGCGCGCCGGGGTGCGTGAGGGTGATCGTGTGGTACAAGTGGATGGGCGTGTCCTTGGGCAATGGCAGGATTTTGTCGAGGCGGTGCGCAGCCATCCCGGCAATGTGCTGCATTTGGAAATCGACCGCGCGGGTAGTTCGTTGGCGCTTGAGGTTACCCCCGACGCGGTCAGTGAGGCAGGCAAGCAGGTAGGAAAGGTTGGCGCTGCAGCGTTTGTGGATCAGCACGAATACGATGCGCTATTGACCGAGGTGCGTTATGCGCCGGTTGCAGCATTGAACCAGGCAGTGCGGAAGACTTGGGAAACCGCCTCAGTCAGTCTGAAGATGATGGAAAAGATGGTATCCGGCGAAATTTCAATGAAAAACCTCAGCGGCCCGATTAGCATTGCCGATTACGCCGGTCAGTCCGCACAGATGGGCGTGGCAGCGTATCTGGGCTTCCTGGCGCTGATCAGCATTAGCCTGGGGGTGTTGAACTTGTTGCCCATCCCCTTATTGGATGGTGGGCATTTGTTGTATTATACGGTTGAGTTGGTGAAGGGTAGCCCCGTGCCTGAGAAGATTTGGGAGGCAGGGCAGAATGTGGGCATCGCGTTGCTCATCACCTTGATGGCTTTTGCGTTGTACAACGATATCAGCCGCCTGATATTATCGTGATTGTCGCGCAGCGGCTCCCCATTCACTCTCTGCCGTCGCGGAGAGAGGGGAAAGTGTATGCGGTTTTAATGATTAAGGGCGGCATTTTGTGTTATGCCCGTTTGGTTACTTATAAATGAAATTAAAAAAATTGGCGGTGTTGATACCATTGCTGTATGCCACCGGCGCCGCTGCCATTGAACCATTCGTGGTCAAGGACATCCGGGTGGAAGGTATTCAGCGCACCGAGGCCGGCACTGTGTTTAGCTACCTGCCGGTCAAGGTGGGCGAGACGATGGATGATGAACATGCGACTGCTGCGATACGCGCATTGTTTGCCACCGGCTTTTTCAAGGATGTGAGCCTGGAAGTCGAGCAGGGGGTGCTGATCGTGCTGGTGCGGGAACGACCGGCGATCGGCAGCGTGGAAATCAATGGTGTGAAAGAATTTCCGAAGGATAAGCTGACCGAGAACCTGAAGGCTGTCGGATTGGCAGAAGGCCGTATTTTTGACAGGTCATCACTGGACAAGGCCGTGCAGGAACTCAAGCGCGAGTATGTGGCGCGCGGCAAATACGCGGTCACGGTCAATTCCAGCGTCACCGATCTGGAACGCAATCGTGTCGGTATCAGCTTTGACGTGGTGGAAGGCGAAGCTTCCAGGATCAAGCAGATCAATATCATCGGCAACCATACCTACCGCGAAAGCGAGCTTCGGGACCTGATGAAACTGGATACGCCCAACTGGATGAGCTGGTTCAGCAAGAACGACCAGTATTCCAAGCAGAAATTATCCGCAGATCTGGAGACCATACGCTCGTTTTATCTTGACGCCGGCTATCTGGAATTTTCCCTTGATTCCACCCAGGTTTCGATCACCCCGGACAAGCAGGACATCTATATCACCATCAACCTTACCGAAGGCGCCAAATACACTATTTCCGATATCAAGTACTCGGGGCCGGAAAACATCCTGCCGCATGAAGAGATGCGCAAGCTGGGCTCGGTCAAGCCCGGTGATACGTTCTCGCGCAAGGAGTTGACCGCGTCCACGACCAAAATCGGCGACCGCCTCGGCGATTTCGGTTATGCTTTTGCCAACGTCAATGCGGTGCCGGAACTGGATAAGGAAAAACACCAGGTAGTGTTCACCTTCATGGTTGATCCCGGCCATCGGGTGTATGTGCGGCATGTCAATGTCGCGGGAAATGTCAAGACCAGCGATGAGGTGATCCGGCGCGAATTCCGCCAGATTGAGGGAGGCTGGTTTGCCGCTTCCAAAATCAAAAAATCCAAGCAACGGGTAGATCGGCTTGATTACTTCAGCGAAGTGAACGTCGAAACCCCTCCCGTGCAGGGCACCAATGATCAACTGGACGTGAATCTGGCGGTGAAGGAAAAGTCCACCGGCGATTTCTCCATCGGAGCCGGGATATCCAGCGGTGAAGGCCTGGTATTGACCACGGCGGTCACCGAACGTAACCTGTTCGGTACAGGCAAGATTCTGTCCACGCAAATCAACACCAGCAAGGTTAATACGATATATTCCGTGTCATATACCAACCCCTATTACACTGATGAAGGGATGAGCCGCGGCTTCGATGTGTATCAGCGCAATGTCAACTCGACCCGCACGGCGATCAGCCAATATACCTCTTCCACAATGGGTGCGGGGGTGCGTTACGGTGTGCCGATCAATGATGATGAAACCATCCATTACGGCCTGACGCCTGAACAGACAAAACTGGGACTGACCGCTCTCAGCCCGCAGCGTTTTATAAGTTACGTCAATACCGTCGGCTATACCACCAACGATTTGTTGGGCACCTTGGGCTGGAGCCGGGATACCCGCGACAGTGCGATCAATACTACTTCAGGGGTGGTGCAGGGCGCATCGACGGAAATTGCGTTGCCGGTATCGAATGACCTGCGTTATTACAAACTGACCTACCAGCATCAATGGTTCCATCCGCTGACCCGCGATGTAACCCTGATGTTGAAAGGCGATGCCGGGGTCGCCAACGGATACAGCGGCCTGCCGTTACCGTTCTTCAAGAATTTCTATGCCGGTGGTCCCGGTTCGGTGCGCGGATACGCGCCCATGTCCATAGGTCCGCGCGATATAAACGATAACGCATTGGGCGGTACCAAGCGCGTCGTCGGAAATGCAGAATTACTGTTCCCCATGCCGGGAATGACCAAGGAACAATCAGTGCGGCTCAGCCTGTTTGCCGATGCGGGCGAGGTGTTTGGACAAAGCGATCTGCCGGATACGTCCGGGATGCGCTATTCTGTCGGTGCGGCCCTTACCTGGATATCTCCGGTCGGACCGCTCAAGATCAGTTACGGCAGACCGCTGGGCGTGTTGCCCACTGACAAGGTGCAAAAGTTCCAGTTCACACTGGGTAATATATTTTAGCGTTACACTCGCCCGGCGATAACCAGCCTGCATGGATTGTCGCGGTTTGGTTCTTTGCAATCTCCGCCTTGCCTTTGCTGGCGGCAAGTGAGGGAAGGAGAGACGGGCATGGAGAGTTTTATTATCATGGGTGGCATATTTGCCATGCCCGTTAATTTTGGTAGGGAGTCGAAAATGAAAACCTGGTTTATGAAATGCCTGTCTGTCATGCTGGTGCTGTCCTTCACTCAGGCAGGTGCCGCGGATTTCCGGATTGGTGTGGTGGATACCGAGCGTATTCTTCGTGAATCGGTGCCTGCCTTGAAGGCAGAAAAAAAGATTGAAAAAGAGTTCGCCGCGCGTGACCAGGAAATCAAGAATATCTCCCAGCAAATAAAGGATATCCAGACGCATCTGGACAAAGAAGGCATGACCATGCCGGATGCCGAGCGCCGCAACAAGGAGCGCGAACTGGACAACCTGAACGTTAACCTGCAACGTCTGCAGCGCGAGTTTCGCGAAGACTTGAACCTGCGCAAGAACGAAGAACTGGTGGTGGTGCTGGGCCTGGCCAACAAGGCAATACAACAAATTGCCGAAAGCGAAAAATACGATCTGGTGTTGCAGGAGGCGGTGTACCGCAACCCCAAAATAGACATCACCGATAAAGTGATCAAATTCCTGGCGAACGATAAGTAATTTTGTTTTGTCACGGGACCTGCTCATTTCTGCGTGCAGTGCGGCTGACTGATTTTTTAGAATGGAACAAGTGAACTACCGGTTGGCAGATATTGCATCACGTTTCGGTGGACGTGTCTTGGGTGATGCTGACACATTGGTCAACCAGGTGGCTACACTGGAAAGCGCGAAGAAAGGCCACATCACTTTTCTGGCAAGCGGCAAATACCGTGCACAACTTGCGGCAACCCATGCCGGAGCAATTATATTGGGCGAGGCAGATTCCGCTGCGACACAAATTCCGCGCATTGTCTGCGAAAATCCGTATGCATATTTTGCCAGAGTTTCCGCCTTACTGAACCCAATGCAGCAAGCTGTGCCCGGTATCCATCCCAGCGCGGTGATCGGGGAGGGCGCGCAGCTCGATCATTCCGTGCAGGTTGCAGCCCATGTGGTGATCGGCGCCGGTGCCAGCATAGGCGCAGGCAGCGTAATCATGGAAGGTTGCAGCATAGGCGAGGGCGTCAGGATCGGCGCGGACGCACGCCTGTATCCGCGCGTGGTGGTGTATCACGATTGTGTGTTGGGGAACCGGCTGATTGCGCATTCCGGCGTGGTGATCGGTGCGGACGGCTTTGGAATTGCGATGGACGAAGGGCGTTGGCTGAAAATTCCGCAGATCGGGCGTGTGGTCATCGGCGATGACGTTGAGATCGGCGCGAATACCACCATAGACCGCGGTGCGCTGGATGATACCGTGATCGGGGATGGGGTCAAGCTGGATAACCAGATTCAGGTGGCGCACAACGTGCATATCGGCGCCCATACCGCGATTGCCGGATGCGTGGGAATTGCCGGCAGTACGACTATCGGACGCTATTGCCGCATCGGCGGCAGTGCCGGTATTCTGGGACATTTGCAGATTGCTGACCATGTGGAAATTTCCTCTTTCACTTTGATTGGGAAATCGATACGTGAAGCCGGCAGCTACACCGGGACGTTCCCTTTCAGCAAGAACGGGGAATGGCGCAAGAATGCGTCCCATCTTCGTCATCTGGACGAACTCGCCGGCAAAATCAGGATTCTGCAACAAGAGATCGAAGCTTTGAGGAGAAAAGATTGATGAGCACACCAATGGACATCCATGGAATCATGGAGCATTTGCCGCACCGCTATCCTTTCCTGCTGATTGACCGTGTACTGTCGTTTGAACCCGGCAAGAGTATTGTGGCGCTGAAAAATGTCACTATCAACGAACCGTTTTTTCCCGGCCATTATCCGCACCACCCGGTGATGCCGGGTGTGCTGATCATTGAAGCGATGGCACAGGCGGCGGCATTGATATCGTTCTGCAGCCAGGGCACCAAACCGGATGAAAATACGGTTTATTACTTTGTCGGTATCGACGGGGCCCGTTTCAAGCGTCCGGTCACCCCGGGGGATCAACTGATCCTTAAAGTGGAGATTCTGCGCAACATGCGCGGCTTGTGGAAATTCAAGGCGGTGGCCGAAGTCGAAGGTCAGGTTGCGGCCGAGGCCGAGCTGATGTGTACCATGCGGACTAAATAAGGCACTCATAATGCTCCATCCAACAGCTATTATTCATCCCGGCGCGAAGCTGGCCGACGATGTGGAAGTCGGCCCTTATTCCATTATCGGCGAACATGTCGAGATCGGCGCAGGCACGGTGGTCGGACCGCATGTGGTGATTGGCGGGCATACTCGCATCGGTCGGCACAACCGCATTTTCCAGTTCAGCTCGCTGGGCGAAATACCCCAGGACAAAAAATATGCAGGCGAGCCAACGCGCCTGGAGATTGGCGACCACAACATTATCCGCGAATTCTGTACTTTCAATCTGGGCACAGCACAGGATGTCGGCGTTACCCGCGTCGGCGATCACAACTGGATCATGGCTTATGTTCACCTCGCGCACGATTGCCAGATCGGCAACCGCACTATTTTCGCCAACAATGCACAACTCGCCGGGCATGTCGTGGTGGACGATTACGCCATACTGGGGGGCTTTACCGGGGTGCACCAGTTCTGCCAGATCGGTGCACATGTGATGACCGGCGTGGGCACTGTTGTATTACAGGATATTCCGCCTTATGTCACCGCATCGGGCAATCCCGCAGCACCTCACGGCATCAATTCCGAGGGGCTGAAACGGCGCGGCTTTTCAAGCGGCGCGGTAATGGCGGTCAAACGTGCCTACAAGACCCTGTACAAAGCCGGGTTGTCGCTGGAACAGGCGAAAGAAACCATACTTGAGCAGGCGGACACCCATCATGAACTTCATGCACTGGTTGATTTTCTGAGTCGTTCCGAGCGCGGCATTGTTCGCTAACTTCTAAATGCGAATTAGGCCACAGAGAACACAAAGGACACAGAGATGACACAGGGGTGCCAAGTTATTTATTACTTGTTGGGAGATATCTCAATGGATAAGAGTGCAGCGGGTTTTCTCTGTGAACTCTGTGCTATCTGTGGCTGACTGTCTTCTTTCGAGTTAATTTTCCCCATGTCGCAACCCATTAAAACCATCGCCATGGTGGCGGGCGAAGCTTCGGGTGACCTTTTGGGCAGTCACCTGATAGAGGCGCTCAGGGAAGTTGTGCACGGAGTACATTTTATCGGTATCGGCGGGCCGAAGATGCAAGCTGCCGGAATGGAGATTTTCTTTCCCATGGAGAAGCTCGCGGTTAACGGCTACGTCGAGGTGCTGCGCCACTTTCGCGAGATCGTTGGCATTCGCAGCAAATTGCGCGCGCAGCTCATCAGCAATCCGCCCGACTTGTTCATCGGAGTGGATGCGCCGGATTTCAATCTTGACCTGGAACTTGCGCTGAAAAAACACGGCATTTCCACTGTACATTACGTTAGCCCGTCAATATGGGCGTGGCGCGGCGGGCGTATCCATAAAATCAAGCGCGCCGTGTCCCGCATTCTTGCCTTGTTTCCGTTCGAAGCGCCGTTGTATGAGAAAGCCGGCGTGCCTGTGACTTATGTCGGACATCCGCTGGCGGATATGTTGCCGGAGGTGCCCAATCGTACCGCCATGCGCGAGCAGATGCGCATTTCCAGGCAGGCTATGGTGTTTGCTTTTTTACCGGGCAGTCGACAGAGTGAAGTGCGGCAACTGGCGGCAACTTACATTGAAACCGCGAAACTGATTTTGCTGAAACATCCGGAAGCACAGTTTCTGGTGCCGCTGGTCAGTCGTGAAACTCGCATCATTTTCGAGAACATGCAGTGGCAACTCGAAGCGCAGGACTTGCCCATTACCCTGCTGTTCGGTCATGCGCACGATGCCATGATTGCCGCCGACGGCGTGCTGGTTGCTTCCGGCACTGCCACGCTGGAAGCTGCGCTGTTAAAACGACCCATGGTGATTACCTACAAAATGCCGGGCTTCACATATTGGCTGAGCAAGCGCAAGCAATATCTGCCTTATGTCGGCCTGCCCAATATCCTTGCCGGAAAATTCGTGGTGCCGGAACTGCTGCAGGAGGATGCTACGCCGGAGAATCTGGCGCAGGCGCTGCTCAATCTGGTCGCAGACAAAATGGCTGTAGCCGAATTGGAAGAAATCTTCAGCGACATGCACATCAAACTCAGGCAGGACACTGCGCACAAGGCGGCAAAGGCTATCCTGCCGTATCTGAATGGAGACAAATGAAACAAAAGCTGATCATCTGCGGTGTGGACGAAGCGGGACGCGGTCCCTTGGCCGGACCGGTGTATGCCGCAGCAGTGATATTGGATAACAAACGCCCGATAGAGGGATTGGCGGACTCCAAAAAGCTCAGCGAAAACCGTCGTGATAAACTTGCCCTGGAAATTAAACAGCACGCTTTGGCTTGGGCGATAGCAGAAGCGTCGGTGGAAGAAATAGATGCAATCAACATCTTGCGGGCCAGCCTGCTGGCCATGCGCCGCGCGGTCGAAGCGCTGCCGCTGCGGCCGCAGGAAGTATGGGTTGACGGTTTGCATTGCCCGGATACCGGATTGCCCAGCCGTGCTATTGTACGGGGGGACAGCAGTGTTGCAGCCATCTCGGCAGCCTCAATACTGGCCAAGACTGCGCGCGATGCCGCCATGCTGTTGCTGCATGAGCGTTACCCGCAATATGGTTTTGACGGCCACAAGGGCTATCCGACGGCGGCGCATATTGCAGCGCTGAGATTGCACGGGGCGTCGGATGTGCACAGGAGAAGTTTTCGTCCGGTGCGGGAGTTGTTGCGGGGAATTTAATGTTGGAATTGGAATAATCATGGCATTGTACAAATTGTTGCACATTCTTTCCGTAGTCATCTGGGTAGGCGGGATGTTCTTCGCCTACATGGTACTGCGCCCCGGCATCGGACAGTTATTGAAACTGCCGGAACGCATGCGCCTGTGGGACAGGGTGTTCAATCGTTTTTTCAAGTGGGTATGGCTGGCGGTATTCCTGCTGCTGGCGACCGGCTTCTACATGATTTACCTGTATGGAGGCATGTCCTCCATGCCCCGGTTCATACATCTGATGTTGCTGTCCGGTATCGTGATGATGCTGATTTTTGTGTACATTTTTTTCGGTTGTTACGTGCACTTCAATCAACTGGTTGAGGAAAAGGAATGGCACCAGGCGGAGGAAAAGCTGGTAACCATACGGAAACTGGTTGCGGTGAATCTTTTTATCGGGTTGCTGACAATTGCTGTTGCCATCATCGGCAGGGGCTGAACCGGACCGTTGGCCCGGGGTCGCATGACCTTTGAAAGTGTCTTGTAGATTGGAGCTAACGACGTTCCTTTTTCATCGCCTGTTGCGCTTCGCGTTTGCCTTCGCGTTCTTTTTCCGTGGCGCGCTTGTCATGCTCTTTTTTACCTTTGGCAAGGCCGATTTCCAGTTTGACGCGCCCGCCTTTGTAGTGCATGTCCAGCGGCATCAGGGTGTAACCGGCGCGCTGTACCTTGCCGATCAGTTTGTTGATTTCCGCCGCGTGGAGCAGCAATTTTCGTGTGCGTAACGGTTCGGGAAGAATGTGGGTGGAGGCGGCAGTGAGCGGGCTGATGTGGGAGCCGAACAGGTACAATTCCCCATTATTTATCGTGACATAGGCTTCCTTGAGGTTGGCCCGTCCGGCTCGGATCGCCTTGACTTCCCAGCCTTGCAATACGATTCCTGCCTCGTAGCGGTCTTCGACAAAGTAGTCATGGAATGCTTTTTTATTTTGGATGATGCTCATATCTCGTATATTCTACCAGCATTGGATTAATAATCAGATTGTGCAATGGGTGCCTTTAAAAATTCAAGTTTCTGATGAACTATCTAGCCATTCGACTAAGCTATCAAAAGACGATAGCCAAGTCGCTGGTTATATGGCAGGCAAGGCGCGAGCAAAAAATTGCGCCGCCGCATATGTTTATATGCAAGAAGTAATTTTTTGTGAACAACGCAGCATGGCGACGAAACTCGGATTTTTAGAGGTGCCCAAATGGCGTTAGTCGAAAAATCGATGCTGGTTCCGTATAGCGCGGAACAAATGTTTGCCCTGGTGGACGGTGTGGCGGATTATCCGCAGTTCCTGCCATGGTGCGGCGGGGCGAGCGTCACTTCAGTGGACGGGAACACTGTCCACGCGACTGTTCATATTGATTATCACCATATCAAGCAGAGTTTTACCACGGAGAATGTGCGTCTGGTTCCGCATCGCATAGACATTACGCTTAAGGACGGTCCGTTTCAGAAACTTGATGGCAGTTGGCAATTCATGCCGCTTTCCGATTCTGCCTGTAAAATAGAGTTCCGGTTGCATTACGAGTTTTCCCATAAGTTGCTGGAAAAAGTATTCGGGCCGGTTTTTCACTACATTGCCAATAGTTTTGTGGATGCTTTTGTCCACCGTGCAGATAAAGTTTATGGGTGACAGTATTAACATAGAAGTGGTATATGCCTTGCCGCACGAACAGATAGTATTCAAAGTGCCGGTTCCGGCGGGTGCCACAGTGTTCGAGGCGATTAAGCTGTCGGGCGTCCTGCAAATTCATCCGGAGATTGACCTAGCCAAAAACAGGTTCGGCATTTACGGCAAGCTGAGCAAGGCCGATACGTTGGTGCGCGACAAGGATCGCGTCGAGATCTATCGTCCGCTGATTGCTGATCCCAAAGAGGTTCGCCGCCAGCGCGCGGCAGAGGGCAAGGCCATGAAGAAGGGCGGTGAAGCTTAATGTTGGATTATGACTTGCATTGCCACTCTACAGTATCTGACGGATTGTTGTCGCCAACCGATCTGGTCGGGCGCGCCGCAGAACGCGGGGTAAAAGTTCTAGCCTTGACCGACCATGACGATGTTGCCGGGTTGTCCGAGGCGGCGGAGGTCGCTGCCGGGCGCGGGATGCAACTCGTCAAAGGGGTGGAAATTTCGGTGACTTGGCGTACTCGTTCGTTGCACATCGTGGGTTTGAATATTGACCCCGCGTTTCCGCTTCTGGTTGAAGGATTGCAAGGCATCCGTAACGGGCGGGGCGCGCGTGCCCAACTGATGGCAGAGTCGCTGGCGAGGAGCGGAATCGGCGGGGCGCTGGAAGGCGCTTATCGTTACGCGGATAATCCGTCCCTTATCGGGCGCACGCATTTTGCGCGTTTTCTGGTCGAAAGCGGACACTCCAGGGATGTGGCAAGTGTATTCAAGAATTATCTGGTCAAGGGCAAGCCGGGTTTTGTGCCGCACCAATGGGCAAGCCTGCCGGATGCGGTAGGCTGGATTGCAGGCAGCGGCGGCGTGGCCGTGCTGGCGCATCCGGGACGTTACCTGGTTGCGGGCAAGAAAATGGGTACTACCACCATGCGCGAGTTGTTGCGGGAATTTGTTGACCTGGGCGGGCGGGGGATAGAAGTGGTAAGCGGCAGCCACACGCCTGAACAATATGCCGAGTTTGCCCGTTACGCCAAGGAATTTGATTTGTTTGCCTCATGCGGTTCGGATTTTCACGGGCCGGGCGAAAGTTACCGCGATCTGGGACGGTTGCCCGATTTTCCGCTGGAGTGCCGTCCGGTGTGGCAGGCTTGGGAAAAATAATATGTAGGTTGGGTTAGCAGTTTCACCGCGTAACCCAACAGTTTTTAATGATGTTGGGTTACGCGAAAAAGCCGCTAACCCAACCCACGGAGCTTGTCACTTATCACTTGAATTTAACATGGCACAATTTTTTATCATCCATCCCGACAATCCGCAGCCGCGCCTGATCAAGCAGGCCGCAGCCATGGTGCGCGACGGGGCTGTGATCGCCTACCCCACCGATTCCTGCTACGCGCTGGGCTGCCATCTCGGCGATAAGGACGCGGTGGCGCGAATCCGCCGCATACGCGGCCTGGATGAGAATCACTTCATGACGTTGATGTGCCGCGACCTGTCCGAGCTTGCGCATTATGCGCGTGTGGACAACGTTCAATTTCGCCTGCTGAAAAACAATACTCCGGGCAGTTATACTTTCATCCTCGATGCCACCAAAGAAGTGCCGAGACGGCTACAACATCCCAGGCGCAATGCGGTCGGCCTGCGCATTCCCGATCATCCGGTGGCACTGGCGCTGCTGGAAGAGTTGGGCGAGCCCCTGTTAAGTTCCACCCTGATCTTGCCGGATGAAGAACAGGCGCTCAACGATGCGGAAGAAATTCGCGCACGTCTCGATCATCAGATTGATCTGGTGCTGGATGGCGGCGCGACCGGATTGGAACCGACCACCGTGATAGACTTGACCGGCGACACGCCGGTGTTGATGCGGCGCGGCAAGGGCGATGTTGCTCCATTTGAAATTGCCAATTTGTAAATCGGGAGCTAAATGCACATTGACCAGTTGATTCAGACTATCGCCATCGCGGCGATCCCGATTTTATTCGCGATCACCCTGCATGAGGCGGCGCACGGTTATGTGGCGCGTTACTTCGGCGACATGACCGCCGACCGGGAGGGACGTATCAGCCTGAATCCCATCCATCACATTGATCCGTTCGGCACTATTCTGTTGCCGATTATTACTCTGTGGATGGGGGGCGTCCTGTTCGGCTGGGCCAAGCCGGTGCCGGTCAATTTCAGCGCATTGCGCCACCCCAAGAAAGATATGTTGTGGGTGGCATTGGCCGGACCAGCCACCAACCTGTTCATGGCCTTGGGCTGGGGCTTGCTGGCAAGGCTGGCGCTGTCGTTCCAGGACAATTATTTCGCCGAACCAATGATGGAAATGGCTCAGATCGGGATTAGAATTAACATCGTGCTGATTGCATTGAACATGCTGCCGCTACCTCCGCTGGACGGCGGGCGCGTTGCAGTCAGCCTGTTACCGCACCGGCAGGCGTTCATGCTGGCGAGGCTGGAACCGTATGGTATGTTCATCCTGATTTTCATGGTGATGACGCCTTTGCTGGGCTGGGTACTGATGCCGATTGTGTCGGGGCTGACGGGGTTAATCAATTTAATTTTTGGTCTATAGATAGAGAACTATGTTTGCTGAACGCGTATTATCCGGGATGCGTCCCACCGGAAGTTTGCACTTGGGACATTACCATGGCGTATTGAAAAACTGGGTGGAGATGCAGCAGGAATTCGAATGCCTGTTCTTCGTCGCCGACTGGCATGCTTTGACTACGCATTACGATACTCCGGAGATCATCGAGCAGAGTGTGTGGGACATGGTGATAGACTGGCTGGCAGCAGGGGTTGATCCGTCGCGTGCCACGCTGTTCATTCAGTCCAAAGTGCCGGAACACGCCGAACTGCATTTGCTGTTGTCCATGATCACTCCGCTGGGCTGGCTGGAGCGCGTTCCCACCTACAAGGATCAGCAGGAAAAGCTTTCCGAGAAGGACTTGAGCACCTACGGATTTCTCGGTTATCCGCTCTTGCAAAGTGCGGACATCCTCATTTACCGCTCTACCCAGGTGCCGGTGGGAGAGGATCAGGTGCCGCACATCGAATTCACCCGCGAAATCGCGCGCCGCTTCAACCACATCTATGGACGCGAACCTGGCTTTGAAGAAAAAGCCGAAGCGGCTGTCAAGAAACTGGGAAGTAAAAAGGCACGGCTATATACGGAATTACGCACGCGTTTTCAGGAACAGGGCGACGATGGTGCGCTGGAATCCGCCAAGTCCTTGCTCGACGAGCAGCAAAGTCTCAGCATTGGCGACCGGGAGCGTTTGTTCGGTTATCTCGAAGGCGGCGGCAAGATGATCCTGTCCGAACCGGAAGCCATGCTTACCAAGGCTTCAAAAATGCCGGGGCTGGACGGGCAAAAAATGTCCAAGTCCTACAACAACACCATCACATTGCGTGAAGATGAAGCGAGCGTGAGCAAGAAAATCCGCACCATGCCCACCGACCCGGCACGCGTGCGCCGCACCGATTCGGGTACCCCGGAAAAATGTCCGGTCTGGGCGCTGCACCAAGTGTATTCAAGCGAGGATACCAAAAGTTGGGTACGGCAGGGTTGCGCCACTGCCGGCATCGGCTGCATCGAATGCAAGCAGCCGGTGATCAATGCGGTGTTGGAAGAACAGAAACCGATGCGCGAACGCGCGCAACTATATCTGGACGATCCTACGCTGGTGCGCAACATCATCGCCGACGGCTGTGAAAAGGCACGCAAGCTGGCGGGCGAAACCATGCGCGACGTGCGTGAGGCGATGGGGTTGAGTTACAGTTGATTTAGCCATGAGCCAAGTCGAACTGCAACTCTTCCCGCGCGCGTTCATCCACGGCGAGCCGATGCTGGAGATGCCGCATGATCTTTACATCCCGCCGGATGCGCTGGAACTGGTACTGGAGACTTTTCAGGGGCCGCTCGATCTGTTGCTGTACCTGATCCGCAAGCATAACCTCGATGTGCTCGATATTCCGATGGCGCAGCTTACGCAGCAATACATGAGCTATATCGAGATCATGCAGCGCAACCGTCTGGAGCTGGCTGCCGAGTATCTGCTGATGGCGGCGGTGCTGATCGAAATCAAGTCGCGCATGCTGTTGCCGCGACCTCCTAAAGTCAGTGAAGAGAGTGTGGAAGACCCGCGTGCCGAACTGATGCGCCGCCTGCTGGAATATGAGCAGATGAAACTGGCCGCGCAGAAGCTGAACCAACTGCCTCATGCCGGACGCGATTTTGAATTGGTACAAGTATTGATCGAACGCACGGTGGAGCAGCGTTTGCCCAATGTCTCGGTGGAAGATTTGCGCCAGGCCTGGCTGGCATTGCTGGCGCGCGCCAAGCTGAATACGCACCACAAGGTGCGGCGCGATGAATTGTCGGTGCGAGAACAGATGACGCGGGTGCTGCGCCAATTGAGCCACGGCAAATTTGAAGCATTCGAAAGCCTGTTTGACGTGAGCGGCGGCATTCCGCAGCTCGTAGTGACTTTTATCGCCATTCTGGAATTGGCTAAGGAAACCTTGGTCGAAATCACACAAACTGAAACGCTGGGGAATATTTATGTCCGGGCAAACTTTACCCTTACCGCAACAGAATGATTCTCCTGTCTCCTTGCATGGGCAGGAGAGAGAGAAAATGTTGAGCGTGCTGGAAGCCGCGCTGCTGACTACGCCCGAGCCGTTGTCGCTGGCAGAATTGAAAAAGCTCAGTGATGTTCCGCTGGAAAACTGCTTCATCGAAGAGTTGTTGGAACAGTTGATGCAGAAATATGCGTCCGGCGGTGTGGAACTCAACCGCGTGGCAACCGGTTGGCGCTTTCGTGCCCGTCCGGAGATGCAAGTGTATCTGGACAGGCTCAGCCCGGAGAAGCCGCCGCGATATTCCCGCGCGGTAATGGAGACTCTCGCCATTATTGCTTACCGCCAGCCGGTGACACGCGGCGACATCGAGGAAATACGCGGCGTCGGCGTATCCGCGCAAATCTTGAAAACTCTTGAAGCGCGTGGCTGGATAGACGTAATCGGTACGCGCGATGTGCCGGGAAAGCCGTCACTGTTCGCCACTACCAAACAATTGCTGGACGACCTCAACTTGCGTTCCCTGCAAGAGTTGCCGTCGCTGGAAGAAATGGGGAACCTGCTGGAGCGGGATGAAAGTTAGTCTTGCTATTGCGTTTCGAGTCCAATGAGCCAAAACAATCCATTTGCCACGTCATTCCGGACAAGGCGGGAATCCAGCCAGGACAAATATCCCGCGAAGCCGACAAAGCAGCGATGTTGTCCCGCTTCGCAGGAAGTTTTTTAATTAAACTGGATTCCCGCCTGCGCGGGAATGACGTAATTTTGTGCTATTAGACTATTTGGAATGAAACATATTTCCTCGCGGGATAACGCATTTTTCAAAGAGTTGTTCAAGCTCGCCGGTTCCTCACGCCAGCGCAAAAAATCGGGGCTGGCCGTGCTGGATGGGGTACATCTGGTTCAGGCTTATCTTGCTTCCGGCCACATACCGCAGCATTTGATAGTGTCAGAAACGGCATTGCAAGACCATGAAGTCACGGCAGTTCTGAAAAAACTTCCCGGCGTGCCGCTCACCCAATTCGACGATAAACTATTCGCCGAAGTCTCCGAACTCAAAACACCCGGTAGAGTTCTCGCCTTGATCGAGCCAACCAGCCCTTCGGTATCATCTTCACAAAGCCGTTTCTGTTTGTTGCTGGAAGATATCCAGGATCCCGGCAACCTTGGTTCCATGCTACGTTCTGCGGCTGCTGCCGGATGCGATGCCGTGTTCCTGTCCGGGGGCTGCGCCGATGCATGGTCACCCAAAGTGTTGCGCGCGGGGATGGGCGGGCATTTCGTGCTCAGTATCCACGAGTCCGCAGACTTGCCCGCCGTGGCTGCGGCATTTCATGGCAAACTGCTGGCAGGAACTTTAACTGCGAAAACCAGCTTGTACGACTGCGATCTTCAAGGCAAGGTGGCTTTTGCAGTGGGCAACGAGGGAGCCGGGCTGTCCGGGAATTTACTGGCGGCAGTTAGTCAGCAAGTCACTATACCCATGCCGGGAAAAGTCGAATCCCTGAACGTGGCGGTTGCGGCTGCGGTGTGCTTGTTCGAAGCGGCAAGACAACGCGGACTGGACGACACATCGCGGTGCCTGCCGCCGTGAGTTAATATCCCTCATTAGATAAGTTATATCGCCCGGTTATGCTGATGCTGACGTGACGTATAAATTTACGCCAGATTGCATTGGTAAGTGCGCGTCTGATATTTGCAATACTGCGGAAGGCGATATGTCATTCCGTCTGGCTGATACGATATGAATCAGCCTCCCATTCTGAATTTCCCCGACTACGCTGGGCCTGCAATACCAAGTTAATTCCCCCGGAGCTGCGGGGGTTATCCAACAAACTATGTGGCTTACAGCGTTAGCTCAAGGCCCCGCGGAAGTATGGTCTGGACTTAGAGTTCCGGAAGTTGAAGTAGTGTTCCCCAGCATGAATAAAGTATACACTCCCCGTGACTGTAAATAGGTTGTTGGAACTTGAAACGTAACTCCACCAATCACGTTAATACTATAGGGTGACCCGCCTGGTGCAGCCACACTTGTTGAAGCTGAAGCCGATCCCAAAGCTATATTTTTTGCACTTGAAACAGCAGAAGTATTGTAATCAAGCGTAATACTACTGGTAACAGAATTGACACCATTAACCAAGCGTAATTTGGCTTGACCACTTGAAGCCAAGGTATTGTCATCAACAAGCAGTGCGGGCACAGTCGAAACGTTACCATATGCCATCAAAGTATAATCCTGACCTGGTATGACGCTTCCAGTGTAGTTTGCAACAGAACCACCGCTACTTACGCTCAAAGCTATGTTCAGCGGCGTCGTTGCGGCGCCCGATGTCAATGGAACAACTGCATAATTACCCACATTCGGTGAACTTAAATTGTATGCAAGGGGGATACCGCCACCTGTTGTGGCAGCGGTAGTTGCATTAGCAGTGGTAATATTTCCAATTCCGGCTGTTGGGTCATAATCTGCAACAAGGCGCACACGAGCCGAGTAATTTTTGAATGGTGTTACCGCACTTTGACCCGTCAGAAGCGTTTGGCCTTGTTGAACAACGGCCAATCCGTCAATCAACCCACCCCCGATTGTCGGAAGCAATACCAACGTCAATATTTGCTGGTTTCCAATAGTTAATGAAGGAATATCCAACCTTACATCGGTGCCATTGTAACCCCCATTGTGCCCCGTTATTTGGATGTGATAATTCTGGCTGATAGCATTCGGCACAGCTAACTGGGAATAATTGGTATTACTGCCAGAAGTTCCTCCGGGGGGAGTCCAAAGAGTAGGCGTGCCAGAGCCTTGACCGATATAAACATCCAAATTTCCGGATCCCGAATAGTCGGCTATTCCTAACTGTCCCTCACCGGATGCGGGAATAACCTGATCATCGATAATATAATTCCATACCGGTTGTGCCGTTGGGTAAGTTAGATAGCCAATGATCGTGTAGCTATAACCTCCGCCAAATGAAATCGGAGTTTCTCCCGATGGATTACCTCCATTAATTGCCAACTGAATGACGTCAGGAATGCCAGCAGTAATGGCAACACTGCTACTCGCACTTCCCGCCGAAGCAACTGCAGAAGCAGCGCCACTCCCGGACCAGTACATATCCAGTGTACCGGGGGTTCCATTAACAAGGCGCACCGTACTTGAATTGTTACTGCTACTGCTGCCATGACATCCTTGAAGCAGGATTAAGGTGAGCAACAGGGACAAGAAAATTGTGACTTTTTTCATGGGTGTTCCATTTCATTGTTTGAATATGTTGACATGAGCGTGCCGTACTGACTTCTTGAATCCCGGATTATCGGATGAGCCGCTTTCTGCAAAGGTGATATTCTAACCAAAAACCCGCTAAACGTTGTAAGTAAATTGTACCGGTCAAGACATATACGGAATTTGGAAAGCTCAAAAATTCCATAGGTAGCATTTTCAGCATGCTGTTCAAGAGCAACGATGCCGTTATGCATAAGTGATACACCCAAGCCAGATACGCAACGTGGGCTCAGTAAAGCACAGTTTCGCTGTGTTCAATAGCTGTATAGGCCATGCGGAAAAATTAACCGGACAAATTGCTGCGGATGAGTAACTGCACAGGGAAACCACAAAATTTACTTATTAAGCAATAGACTGTACGCGCATGACGCGCATTTATAGAACATCCAAGGTGGCCGGGAGTTGTGCTTAGTCTTGACAATAAGACGCCTGATAGGCTTAATTACGCCTCTTTGTCAGAGTAGCTATTCATTACATCGGCGAATGTCCGCACTCCACTTGGAAAACTTGTGTCTTCCGGGTAAAAGAAAATATCCAAATTTGGCTTCCATTTATTGGTCATTGAAATGAGACGATTCTTTGCATTTATCATGGTGATTGTAGTCACCATTCTTTTAGTCGGTTGTGGCGGGGGCGGTTCATCTGCTTCCGCACCAATCAATGTCAATGTTGTAGCCGGGGATACAAGTGCAACCCTTTCGTGGAATATGCAGCCCGGCGTTGAATATTGGATATGGAGAACGGTTGGAACCACTATTGACATACAAAGCTGCACCTCAGCGTGTGCAACGCTGGTCAAGGTATCTTCGCCGACAGTAATCACAGGATTGATTAACGGTACAACGTATGCTTTTTCGATTAACGCAAGATCCAACGGCGGCCCGGGTGGATCAGGTACTCCTTCGGTCACGGCTACGCCCAGGCTGGCCGGTGGGCTGGACAGTAATGGAAATTCGACATGGAATCCTCCTGGCGCAGCTTTAAGCACACAAGATTTGCATGGCATTGCGTATGGCACTCCTTCAGTCAGCACTCTAACATCAGGCTTGGTCAACTTGGGAAGTACGGGGGTTTTCGTCGCCGCAGGAATCAATGGCTCACTTTTTTCGGGACTGGTTTCAAGCATCGATGGGTCAATTTCCTGGACGCCAACCAATTACACCTCAACCGGCGCAAATCTCAACGCCATAATCTATAACAACGGAAAATTTCTAGCTGTAGGGGATGGAGGCACGATATTGCTTAGTACAGACGGTGCAACCTGGACACAAGAAAAAAGTGCAACATCGAATGATCTGTATGCTGTCTCCAATCTGGGTGCAGGATTTATCGCGATAGGTGCCAAAGGCACAATCATCACCAGCAGTGATGGTGCAACCTGGACTATTTCTCCACTCGTCACGACGAATGCGCTATATGGAATAACCTATGGGAACGGCAGATATGTAGCCGTTGGTGAGGCAGGAACAGTGATTTATGGCGATGGAGTAAATTATTGGCAGACTGTACCAACTTCCTCTCTTCTGCCTGATCTAAAGGGGGTGGCATATGGAACCCCACAGTTGGCATACGTGTACACTCCACAGAATGGGTACACTTACCAAAACCTGCCCGCCGCTACTTTTGTGGCGGTCGGTGCCAACGGGACGCTAGTTACTAGTCCTGATGGGCTAACTTGGACGACGCAAAACGCTATTCCTACAACTTCGTTAAATGCTGTGACTTTTGGACATCAATTTGTTGCAGTCGGAGATGGCGGCAGTATTTATACCAGTATTGATGGACTGGCATGGTTGCCGGCTCAAAATTATGCAGCCACACTCTCTAACCTTTATGCTGTATTACCAGCCCTGTATGCTGGTGGCTCATATGCCGGTCAATTGGTTTATTCTGCAGTGGGCGCAAATGGAGTAAACATGCTTGCCGAGTGAGCAGGCAGTAACGGAATGTTCAACGATTATATCGTTCCCATGCCCCGCGTGGTAACGCCGCAACGCGGGGTTTCGTTGCCGCAGACAGGAATGGATTTCTCGGCGCTTCTTACAGCACTTCGTGTTCGATTTCTTCCATGGTGACATGGCGCACATCGCGACCCTTGACCATGTACACCACATATTCGGACATGTTTTTGGCGTGGTCGCCGATGCGTTCAATCGCTTTCGCGATGAACAGAATTTCGAATGAGGTTGAAATAGTGCGGGGATCTTCCATCATGAAAGTGATGAGGTGGCGCAGAATGGCGCGGTATTCTTCGTCTACTTGCTCGTCCTGGCGAACTATGTGAGTAACAACTGTAAGGTCAAGACGGGCGAATGCGTCCAGGGACTTATGCAGCATTTCCTGGGCCAGTGCTGCAACGTGCCTGATTTCCGAATAGCGGGGCATACCATGGAGTTGCTCCTTCTGCGCTAACAACTGTGCCATGCGGGCAATCTTTTTTGCCTCGTCACCGATTCGTTCGAGATCGGTGATGGTCTTGATTACGGTCATCACCATGCGTAAATCACCGGCAGTCGGCTGACGGCAAGCGATGATGTGGTTGCAGCCCTCGTCAATTTCCACTTCCAGAGCGTTGACACGGTGGTCGTCGGCGATAACTCGTTCCATCAATTCCTCGTCGCGATTGATCAACGACTCGATAGCACGCTGGATCTGG
This sequence comes from uncultured Nitrosomonadales bacterium, assembly GCA_903873725.1. Classification (GTDB taxonomy): domain Bacteria; phylum Pseudomonadota; class Gammaproteobacteria; order Burkholderiales; family Gallionellaceae; genus CAIQPV01. The sequence continues at coordinate 6,436 of CAIQPV010000086.1, read as the reverse complement.
CTTTCTACCAATCCGCCCATCTGAAGTACGCGGTCACGGATCGCGCCGAGTTCTACGTCAAATTGTTTGGAAGTATGTTCGCTGCTAATCATCATATTTCCCTAGTCTGGGTGAGGTTAGCCGCTAATGCTACCCGCTAGATGTGAAGGTTTTATTACAGTGGATTGAATTTGGAAGCAAAGCATCTTCTTATTTGCATACGGGGGGTTTTTCCTTGCTATTGTTCTGCGGAGATGCAGAGATAACTCTTTCCCGGGCCAGATCGGCACGCAAAGTTTCTCGCTTGGCCTGAAAATCATTCGCTTCTCCGTAATCCAGAAACCGGGCGTAGCGCGAATGGGAACCAAGAATTTTATGCGCATGTTTGATCGGGCAAAAATACTGCTCGGTACGCGCCGTAATTTCGAGGCTGTAAGCGATCAACCCATTGGCATAAGAGCAGTAAAGGCAGTGAGCCTTATCGAAGATGTTGAGATACGCCAGGTGCAAGTGGTCAAACACGATATAGTCGGATCGCCTGGCTTTGGCAATGCCGTAGATCGGGAAACAAGTCGTCTGGTAAATCGTGACGCCAAGATCCAGCATGACCAAAGGAACAATCATGCCGTAGATAAAAGGAGCGGTTAGATAATTTTGCGGGCGGACTGATAGGAACCAGCGAAACACCCCCATCCTGAGCTGGATATGTGCATCCTTGATGGCTCGCTCGAATTCAACGCGCTTCCCTTTGATTTGATAAAACAGGGTATGCTCCTGCTCGTGGAGCGATTCACGCAACTCATCTTCAAGAGCCGTTATCTGGCCGAGAATGTGACGGATTTTCTCATTCATGACGTGCCTCTCCGGTTTTGGGTTGTTGCGTTGCCGTGCGGAATTACCTGGTAATGGATGCTACGCCAAAACTGATACCAAAGATATTCAGCCGGAAGCAGATGTTGAAATTAACGAATGTGCCGCAGGGTAATTTATTGTGGCTTTGGGACGCGTTTCAAGCCTTGAACCTTGGCGGAAGGTGCTATGCCTTTTTTGGCGAACCAGCCGCTGTTCATTTCCAGGACATACATCGCCTCGCCTAGTGAATCATGGGTGTCGGTGGTGTCGGGCAGCATTTCCTCGATGTTGATGATGCTGCCGTCGGTTGAGATGAATGCAATGCTCAACGGCAGTGGGGTATTCTTCATCCAGAAACTGTACCGGTCGGCTTTCTCAAACACAAACAACATGCCGCAATCGTCGCACAAATGACTGCGCTGCATCAGCCCATGTTTACGGCTTTGGGGCGTGTCGGCGATTTCGGCAAGGATGGTTTGCGAACCTATCTTGAGTATGGTTTCTTCTGCCCCGGCATCAGACAAAGCGAAAGCAAAGCATAGAAGAAAGACTGTACGAATGTTTTTCATGTTATGCAAATTTTATCAGGGCATGGCCCTCTCCGGTTTTTCGCCGGCAGGCCATGCGATGGGCTACAATCTCTCCCGTATTTTACCTGTTTTCATTAGCCATGAATCCTACCCTTGTTTTTGACATCGAAACTATCCCCGACATCGCGGGTTTACGCACCTTGTATGGGCTGGACAGCGCTGTAAGCGACAAGAATATAGCGGAAATGGCCTTTCAGATGCGCCGCCAAAAAACCGGCAGCGATTTCCTGCAACATCATTTACACCGCGTTGCGGCGATTTCCTGCGTATTGCGCGAGGGGGATGGTTTTCGCGTGTGGTCGCTGGGTGAGTTGAATGAAAATGAAGGCAGCATTATCCAGCGTTTTTTCGACGGCATTGAAAAATATTCCCCTCAACTCGTGTCGTGGAATGGTGGAGGGTTTGATTTGCCGGTGCTGCATTATCGCGGCCTGATCCACGGTGTACAGTGCCCTCGCTATTGGGATATGGGCGAAGACGACCGCGATTTCAAGTGGAACAACTACATCAGCCGCTACCACACGCGTCATCTCGACCTGATGGACTTGCTCGCCATGTACACCGGGCGCGCCAACGCACCGTTGGACGAACTGGCAAAACTCATCGGCTTTCCCGGCAAACTGGGCATGGATGGCAGTAAGGTGTGGGAGGCATACCAGCAAGGCAAGCTGGGAGAAATCCGCAATTACTGCGAGACCGATGTGGTGAATACCTATCTGGTATTCGCCCGTTTCCAGTTGATGCGCGGGCAATTTACCAGGGCGCGTTATGACCAGGAATGCCAGCTTATCCGTGCTACGCTGGCCAAATTCGAAGAGCCGCACTGGCGTGAATTTTTGGCGCAGTGGACGGACTCCCAACAGCAATGAATAATACTTCGTTATTCCCGCTTTCGCGGGAATGACGGCTCCGATAACTTTCGATAGAAGCCATGAATCCTGTAATCATTGAATCTCTCGACCATGAAGGCCGGGGCATTGCGCACGCAGACGGCAAGGTGATATTCATCGAAGGCGCGCTGACGGGCGAGCGTGTGACCTATTCCTCGTATCGCAAAAAAAATAACTACGAACAAGCGCAAGTCGGCAAAATCCTGAAACAGTCTTTCATGCGCGTGCAACCGAAATGTGCGAATTTCGGTGTTTGTGGCGGCTGTTCCATGCAGCATCTTGAGGTTTCTGCTCAGGTCGCCGTCAAGCAGCGCGTACTGGAAGACAACCTGGAGCGTATCGGCAAGGTCAAGCCTGAAACCATGCTGCCGCCCATTTTCGGACAGACATGGGGTTATCGCCAGCGCGCACGGCTGTCGGTGCGCCATGTGTTGAAAAAAGGCAAAACGCTGGTTGGCTTTCGCGAGAAGAACGGCAAATACGTGGCTGACATGCTGCATTGCGAAATCCTCCCGCCAAAAATTGCCAGGCTGCTGCCGCTACTGGGAGAGTTGAATGAAAGTTTCGCCGTCCGCGACGCATTGCCGCAAATCGAAGTGGCGGTAGGCGAACATGTGGATGTGCTGGTGCTGCGCATCCTGCAACCGCTCTCGCCGTCGGATGAAGCGGCGATCAAACAGTTTACCGAGACGCACCAAGTGCAGTTCTGGCTGCAAACCAAAGGGCCGGAAACGGTGGTGCCGTTCTACCCGCTGGATGCGCCCCGGCTGAGTTATAGCTTGCCTGAATTCGGCATCACCATGCCGTTTGCACCGACTGAATTTACCCAGGTGAACAACGAAATGAATCGCCTGATGGTCAGCCGCGCCATGCGTCTGCTGGCACCGCAACCCTGCGAGCGTATCGCTGATTTTTTCTGCGGCATCGGCAACTTTACTTTGCCCATCGCAAGAAGCGGCGCGCAAGTGCTGGGCATCGAAGGCAGCGCCGCGCTGGTGAAACGTGCCGGACAAAATGCCGGGTACAACGGCTTAACGGCCAATACTCAATTCAAGGCGATGAATCTGTTCGAGATGGACGGGGCCGGGTTGGCGCGGCTGGGCTTGTTTAACAAGTGGCTGGTCGATCCTCCGCGCGATGGTGCAATTGAGCTGATGAAATCCATTAGTGCCGAAACCGCTCCGAGCCGCATCGTCTATGTCTCATGCAGCCCGTCCACTTTGGCGCGCGACGCGGAGGTGCTGGTGCATGTGAAAGGTTACACGCTGAAAGCGGCAGGAGTAATGAACATGTTTCCGCATACTTCGCATGTGGAGTCTATTGCGGTGTTCGAGAAAGCATAGGGCGGCAAAAAGGCGACTCGAAAGTCGCCTTTTTGTCCCAGTATATTTAGGTTAATCCCGCTCCCCGCTAAACGCCATCAGAAGTTGCAACAGATTAACGAACAGGTTGTAAATGTCCAAATACAATCCCAGCGTCGCCATCACGTAATTGGTCTCGCCTCCATGTACGATCTGGCTTACATCATACAGGATGTAGGCAGAGAAGATCATCACGGCTATTGCGGAGATGGTCAGCGACAGGGCAGGTATCTGAAAGAAGATATTGGCCAGCGACGCGACGATCAGCAAAATCAGCCCAATGAACAAAAATTTGCCCATGAAGCTGAAATCTCTCTTGGTTACAGTGGCGATAGTCGCGAGGCTGAAGAAAATGATCCCGGTTCCGCCTGCGGCCATACCGATCAGTTGCGCGCCGTTCTTCAGGTGCAGCGCCACTTGCAGGATTGGGCCCAGAAATACGCCGGCCACAAGGGTAAATCCGAGTAATGCAGCGATGCCCCAGACGCTGTCGCGAAAGGCGGTGACGGCGAACATCAAAGACATCATCGCGCCAAACATCAGCAGCGCGCCCATGATCGGGTGCAGAGCCATGAAAGAGAAGTTGATGGACGTACCGATGAAAGCGCCGATGATGGTCGGGATCATGGTCAGCGCCAGCATTAGGTAGGTATTTCGCAACACCTGGTTCTGCACGCGAGCGAGCGAACCGGGTTGCGTCAAAACTTGAGATTCGTATTGCATATTTCCTCCAAAAGAATGCGATTAAATCAATCGGCAGGCATGAGACTACATAAATGGGATGAAAGTTGCAATCGCATCATGTTAAATTTTACCGGGAGCCCTTTTAGGGGACAGGTGATTTCGGGTATCATGACCGCCTTGGGAAGCTTGGGTGAGTGGTTTAAACCAGCAGTCTTGAAAACTGCCGAACAGAAATGTTCCGTGAGTTCGAATCTCACAGCTTCCGCCAGTACACGTTATTAGACAGTCTCATGTAATCTTTTAAACCCGCACTGCATATAGCTTTAGCGGGTTTTTTAATGTCCAAACGGTATCAAGCGGCATCAGTGAAGCTTGCATTATTTGGGGGTAAGTTTCATAATGTTACCCCCAGATCTAGGTTCTGTTACCCCCAGGAGGCAAAATCATGAGCAAGCTAACTGAAATGGCGATAAAGAAGGCCAAGCCAGAGGCCAAAGCGTACAAGATGGCGGACGGTGGCGGAATGTTCCTACTGGTGCAACCAACAGGCGCAAAGTGGTGGCGTCTTAAATATCGCTTTGATGGTAAAGAAAAATTGTTATCGTTTGGTGTATATCCAGACGTTACCCTAACCGAAGCACGCGAACGACGCGAACAGGCGCGTAAGCTGCTGGCGAACGGGGCAGACCCAAGTGCAATAAAGCAGGAAGCAAAACAGGCAATCAACAGAGCTTTGCAAGTTGCCAACGAAGGCAGCTTTACCACGCTTGCCAAGGAATACCACAAAGTTAAATCCCCAATGTGGACAGCCGGACACGCTAAACAGTGGATGGGTAATCTTGAAAAGTACGCCTTGCCCGTCATAGGTAATCGCCCGATTGCTGATATTGAACCGATGGAATTAGTAGGCATCATGCGGACGGTAGAGGAAAACGGCACATTTGAGACACGGGATAGATTGCTTCAATCCATTGGCGCGGTATTCAAGTATGCAATCGCTACAGGCCGCGCTAAATACAATCCTGCTGAAATTCGCATGGCACTGGCTGACAGGCCGAAAGTAGAACACTTCAATTGTATAACCACGGAAGAGATACCCGTCTTCCTGCGTGCTGTCACGGCCTATCAGGTCATGGATAAAGTTTCACCCATCGCCATAGCTGCATTACGCCTGTTGATGCTGACAGCTACCCGCACAAGCGAGGTGCGCTATTCCAAGTGGGCGGACTTCGACTTAGAGGCCGGATGCTGGGTTGTTCCAGCTGAGCAGGTAGGGCGCAAGGGCAAGGGCGACAAGCGCAAGGATCATGCCGTACCACTATCCAGTCAGGCAGTGAAGATACTGCGCGACCTGTATCCAGTTACAGGGCAAGGGGTGTATGTTTTCCCAAACCGTAATTATTCGGGAAAGGTTATCAGCGAAAACACGGTTTTGAAAATCATTGAGACAATCGGATACAAAGGCAAGATGACAGGCCACGGGTTCAGGAGCTTGGCGCGCACTGTGCTGGGTGATATGGGGCATCGCTGGGAAGTGTTAGAGGCTATGCTATCTCATGCACTGGTAAATCAAACAGCGGCGGCTTATGTTCGGACTTCATACTTTGAAGAGCGGCGCGGCATCATGCAACAGTGGGCGGACTATCTCGACAAAGCAGAAAAGGGCGCGGACGTGATACCGCTGCGCGCATAATCAGTTTGCAGCACCTAGCCCGACGGGGCGAACGCATGGAATCTCTTGCCACGCTGGAGCGGCATCTATTCAGGGGCAAGCGTGAAAGGGACGCTATGACAGACGAAGCCGAAGAGAAAATAAAGGCTCTGATTGAAATGTGGGAAGTTCTTACGGCTCAAGTCGATTACAGTGAATACATTCTCCAACTTCGGGCATGGAATGCAAAGTATCAAAATCATCCGTGCATCCTGAAACTCATGTCTGAAATCGAAGGAAGCATTGCCGAAGCATTGAAGGGTTACAGGTTGGACGATTACATAAGCGCTTTAAGTTCGGGTGCAGTTGAAAAACCTTTCGAGAATAATTTGGAGCGGGATCGTTATCGCCTTTGGGATGTGGCTGGTA
>CAIQPV010000085.1 GCA_903873725.1 uncultured Nitrosomonadales bacterium | reverse complement strand
TCTTGTTTTGATCGTTTTTCTACTGTGCGCGGCCTTTCAGGCATCACGCCTTGTCGGGGCCCTAAAAGCTATTCGTGGAAATGCCGGTCGTAGCGAAGACAGCGAAACACGCCGCCTGCAATTCCTAAACAATTTTGACGAAATCGACGCCGCGCTGCTGTCAAATAAAACCGTATCTCAATCATGGCGCGAATTCCGAAAGACGCGCATACACAGCAGCGACCCCGCATACACAGCCGTTTTAGTTTCCAGTCGCCCACAACAGTTCTTCACAGTCCGCAATTTAAAAATTCAATACGATCTCGTCCGAAGCCTTCCAAATATATTCGTCGGGATAGGCCTGCTGGGCACCTTTGTTGGTTTGATTGCAGCCCTGACGTTCAGCACCGATGCCCTAACAAAAGCCGACGACCAAGCCCACATCAAAGCGGCTTTGAATAGTTTGCTCACAACCGCGGCAGCGAAATTCTACATTTCCGCTGCAGGCCTGGTCGCATCAATCTTATTAGCAGTCGCGATAAAATTGATTTTAAAGCACCTTCATCGCCGCCAACATGAACTTGTAGATGCACTCGACGACCGAGTTGTCGTTCTTAGCGACCAAGCACTTTCTGAGATGCAACTCGCTGCTCAGAAAGATAGCCTGACCGAGTTGAAACTATTCAACACAAACATCGCAATGAAAATTGGCGATGCCGTACGGTCCGCCGTGGAGCAAACCAATGGAGCCCTCACCGCTCGGCTCGCAGAGATTGCAGATAGCTTTGGGCAACTGGTCAACTCATCCCGGGAGGGGACTGGTAAAGCTGTAGACGAAGCGATTAAGGGGGCACTCGACAGTAGCTTGAAGAGCGCAGGCGAAGCCATCAACGGCATTGCTAGAGACCTGCGAGACGTCCCCGATGTCTTAAGGGCAACCGCGAACTCAATCAAAGAGGCAGGTCAAGAGGCGGCTAAGCAACAAGACGATCTGGCGAATAAGATACAGGACAGCGTAAAAACTATATTGGCCGCCACTTCCAACCAACTTTCGGAAACACTTACAACAGGCACGAAAGGGCTCACTGATAATTTAGCCAACACAGGTTTGGTTTTTGGCGAGAGCGCAAATAAGATTAGTTCTTTTTTCGAGAAATTTAGCGCCAGTGGCGAAGATTACATGAAATCACTGTCGTCACTCGCAGATCAAAATGGCGCGATGGAGAAGAGCCTTACCACAATCGTTTCCCGCATCACCGCCGCATCTGAGGGAATAAGCAAGGCCACCGCATCGGTCGATCAACACCTTCAACAGGTAATGACAGGGATACGCGAGTTTTCTGTCACTGCCAAAGAATCAGCTTTATCGGTCAAGCAATCGCAGGAAGCGGTCAAAAACACGGTCGATACCTTGCAGAAGCAAATGCAATCACACATCGCACGCTTCGACGATGTCGACAAGAAACTAGCCGGTGCCTTTGAAATCATGGGCGAAACTCTTGAAATCCAAGCCAAAAAAACTTCTGAGCATTTGACGCAAATGGATGGCGCGTTGGCCGGGGCGGTCAATCACTTCGGTGAACTCATTGGCGATCTGGTAGACGCTAATTCACCCAAACCTTGAGTCAGCTAGGCTATGCAAGAGGAAGTTCTTCATTCTGACGAGGGAAGCGAAGAAAGCTACTTCGTCTCGATGACCGACATAATGGTCGGGATGGTTTTCGTTTTCATTATCCTTCTTATGTATTTCGTCTTTCAAATTCAGGATCCATCAGAGCAACGCGTCCCCTTGTCGGTTCATAAGCAAGTGATCGACGAACGCGACGCGCATTTTCGAAATCTAGAATGGGCAAACCGTCGAATTACAGAACTGGAAGCCGAAATTGATAAATTGCGAAAGAACGCACTCGATCAATATATGGCTGCAGCAGATCGCGATCGAAGGGCTATTCTTCTAAGTTTGCAAAAGAGCATGGAGGAAGCTGGCATAACGGTCGAAGTTATTCCAGATCAAGGAGTGCTGCGCCTGCCTGAGCAATTATTATTTGGTAAAAACCAATCGAAAATTTTGCCGGGAGGGCCGGAAGACGCGGTAAAGGCACTTGCAAAAGCTCTGTTCAACGTATTGTCTTGTTTTA
>CAIQPV010000084.1 GCA_903873725.1 uncultured Nitrosomonadales bacterium | reverse complement strand
CCGCAGTTGTTCCAGTCCGATTGCAGCCGCAACCTCGGCCGGTCCGGCCAGAAACTTCCGGCGGTCATCAACGTTGTCCCAATTAAGGTAGTAATCCGCCACGGTGCGACAAGTGGTGGTCTTTCCGACTTGGCGCGGTCCGCTCACCAGCGCCATTTGGCGGTGCCTGGCCAAATGATCGCGCAGCAGGGTATCGTAGAAACGAGGCTGTGTGGACATGAGACCATATTTAGTATCATCGTAAATTGGTCCAGACCATTTTACGATGTTGGCATAATTGGTCCTAAGGTGAGTTCATCACCTTCGCCGCGCTTCCTCGGCTGATCTAGGCCACATCGCGAAGTCATCCGGGTGTTTCGTGTCCATCTACTTGAAAGGCTGGGCCCGTCCAATCGAAAGGGTGATTGTAAAAAACACCCGCTAAATTGGGTATTTTTTGCACTTTCGAAAAACTCCATGTGTTGATTAACAATGTGTTACGATATTAGCACAGGGGTTCAACTCCCCTCACCTTCACCATTTTATAGTGTTGTTATTCAACGTTTCTGTCCCGGAGCCCGAATAAACAGCCTCAGGCAGCCCAATTAGGGCAATTTCCTGAAGCTAGTTTTATCGGGATCCGGTATGCCGGCTGCACCACCCACAGGGTTGGCGCTAGTCAATTCGGGTCAAGCCCGCACCAAATTTAGCGATTTTGGGCCGATTTTGCGATGCCCAAAACGGAAGGCCGGCTCTTCAGGCCGTCGCCTCCATTTCTGTTCCCGTTACGATGAGAATTCCAGTATTTTACAGCTGCATCTGGTTTCCGATCAGCTGGCACCAAGCCGCCATACGCTATGCGCCGGGCAAGCCAATGGTAGTAACGTCGAGCAAATGGGCCCGCAAAAGCCCCCTGGTCGTCCATGAACGTCATTACGTTTCGCTGCGTAAAGGGTAGGCCAGATCGCAGGACTTTGCGGGCCGCTTTGATTATGTCTGCGGTCGCGCGCCAGATACGACTTCTGTATCTCCCCACTCTTTCCCGTTGTTTAGCGGCGCCTATCGCGTCGCGGTAAAGGTTGTGCCGAAAGACCGCATGTTTCGGGTGGATGCCAGCTCTTGCCATTATCTCTTTCCTACTTGGCGCTTGATAGGGATTTTGTTGGATCAGTTGTTTAACCACATACAAAGCTCGCGTGACAGAGACAGGGGCCTTCCTCGCTTGTTGGAACGCTTTTTTCTTTAGAGCCTTGGGCAGAATTCGGAGTTTAATTTCGGATTCTGACACGACCCTTGTGAGAAGGACACCTAGTTCCTGATCAACGACCCAGGCCCAAGCAAAAGCGCAGCGAGTCCACATTCGGCACCCGTCACGCCAGCCCCTGACGCTCAGAGGTTTGACGCCCATCGCACGAGCGAAAGGCCTTACGCCCCCGTGCACATGAATGCTAGTAGCCAGATTCTTGCGCCATATCGCCTCGTCGCCTGAAGGGTACGCCGCAGCAATCATTCCTCCGATTTGTGCTGCTTTCCAAACCGCCATGGCATCGACGCTATTGGAATTGGCCACCTTAAATACCGTTCTATCCTTATCACATCGCGAACACCGAGTCAGACTGGTCTTGCTGAACGTGAAGCGTTGATTCTCCCCGCAATGCGGGCAGCATCGCTCCAGTGGCAGACGATGTATCGAACAGTCATTCACTCCCTCGATCGTCCATTCAAGTCTCTCATATGGAATTGGATCGCGGCGGAGACACGCAGAGCACCATGCACGGTCTTTCTTGGTATATACTTGGAGCGCGTTGAACCTATTCAACGGACTGAGCGTTGTATGTGCTAACTCGGATTGCCCGGTATATTCCTCCAGTTTGGCCGCGATCTTTGACCCATATAGCTCCCGATTTGCAGCGCCCAATATAAATCCCGGACCGGTAGTACCATCTAACCTCAATCTCGCCCAGAGGAAGTAACGGAAGAAATCAATCAACCGCACCGAAGCGGCATCGGCGATGCGCTGCAAAAAGCTCCAGAGCGACTCAACATGCGGCGTACCAATCCCAATGGGTTGAATATGGTATAGTGTAGTTGGAATGATCGCTTCGGGCTCGCGACAATCCAACACCGGATAAAGGTCGCGCTTACTCATTTTCATCCCTCCCCGGATCGCACCGTACACTGCCGATGTAACTCTGAAGTGCATCAAGGCCGTCGCGAATCTCGGTCCGCCATTTGTTTACGGCTGTCGTGCCCGGGGAGCAATAGAGCAGCATTTTTTTGTCTATGGGTTTTCGACGGTTTTGCGATTCTGTGTAGGCCTCCAAGACTAACCTTCTTAGTAACCCGACACAGCCGCACGACTGCTCGTACAGGAGATCCAGTGAACCTAAAAGATCACATCGTACGCCCTGACTCAGTAGCTTCTTCTCGAACTTATCGACAATTGGTCGAAACTTATTTTTCCCTTCCTCACCGGAGTAACCTGGCAAATGCGCTAGGTGGCATCGCCGATTTAGTTGCCCATCCCACACCACCATTTTCGCCAATCGGTAGTCTCCAAATATTGCGATATGTGTCTTGGATTTATTGCCAATATTTTTTAGGTAACGCAGCGTCCGCAGAAGCGTTTCATCTGACTGCGCCTCGATCAAAGCGGACCCCTCGTCAATGATGGCGAGAGCCGGCGCTCGATTGCGCAACATGCTGTTCACAGCACACTCGAGACCTCGCAGCGTTCCGACCGTTTCCTCGCAATCGGGATCACATTTATATTGAATGAGTATCTCATTAGCGCTTTCCAACCACCCGCGGAATAAACCAGCCCAATCGTGCCCACGACCAGGAATATACGCCGACTCTGTGCAAACAGTCGGCACAATCCACGGATGCTGCGTCCGAAACGGCTCCATATCGCGCGCAATCTCTCGCCGTATCTGATCAATCATGGTGGATTTTCCAGCACCAGTCGGACCGACGATCAAAAAGATCGAAGGATCTGTATATAGAAATGCTCTCTGCAGTAACCACTGCGAAACCTGAGAAAAGTATGGATGCCCAATGGCCCAATTATCCAGCGGCGTGCTCTTGGCTGTCCCGGGAGGACGTGCGTCTAAACGACGTTGGCGCAGTGTGGTGGTGCTCATGATAGCTCCGTGTAAACCTCTGCATTTACGTTGCCGCCGGGGAGCGCAGGAATTGGCGGCTTCTTTGCACTAGCCTCTCCCGCATCGGTATCGTCGCCGAAATCGCCAAGATCGACGCCAGGGAAATTACGAATGGCAAGCTTTGCAGATTGTTTTGCACGCAAGATATTGACGTGACCTCGAATTTTTGAGCCGCCTTCGGTGTTAGTCTGGGTCAAAGAAAGGACCCAGACCATGAAAGGTAAAAAACACACGACCGAGGACAAGATCCGCATTCTGCGGGAAGCCGATGCTGGCCGCAGCATCGTGG
>CAIQPV010000083.1 GCA_903873725.1 uncultured Nitrosomonadales bacterium | reverse complement strand
GGATGGCACGTTGTCGGCAGCCCACAGTTGATTCGCCATCGTGACCAAGACAGCTAAAGCACTGAGCCGCAGTAGCCTCCCTATTCCTTCTTTTTCATACATGGTTATGCCTCCACTTTATGTTTAACTTCACATTGAAAGAACTACTTGCTGCCCCCCCGTGTTCCGGGGTGTTATTAATCATTTTCCAGGACACCATCTTCGTCGAAGTGAATATTCGTCACAAACTTCGGTTTGAATACGACACACCAGGACGGCACAATCAGTACCGCTGCGATTGCATTGACGATGAGCATGAATGATAACAGAATTGCCGCATCAGATTGGAAACGCAGGTCGGACATGAATATCCACATCACCACCCCGGCAATTAGTGTCGCCGCGGTAAAGCTGACGGCGTAACCGGTGGTGGCCACGGCATTAATCACGGCCTGCTTCATGTCGTGCAGATGGGAAAACTCTTCGCGGATACGATCCATGAAGTACACCGCGTAGTCAATGCCGACCCCGACCCCGACCGCAATCACCGGCACGGTATTGACACTGATCCCGATGTTCAGCGCGCCCATGTAAGCGTAGGTCATCAGGGTGGAAAACAGCATCGGCAAAATCATCAGCCAGCCGGCATGCAGCGAACTGTAATAGATGGTTACGAGCAGGAAGGCCAAGCCCATGACCGCAGGAATAATGATCATGTGGTCTTTATGCAGCGCCTGGTTGCCGGCTGCGGTAACCCCGATGATGCCGCCGCCGAGTTCGATGTGCAGCCCCGGCACTTCCGCGTCGATCTTCTTGATGCCTTCTTCGGCCAGCGTAACAATGCGCTCAATGGTTTCGGCCTTGTGATCCTTGTAGTAGAACACCATGTCGGCTTCATCTTCATCCGGACTGACGAATTCTTTCAAGGCACCGGGAATCGGGCTGGACGCCATGTAGGCAAACATCAACCCGCCGATATCACCCTCCGTATCCGGCAACTGCATCCAGCGCGGATCATCATTGTGGGTCAGCTTATTAACCACGCGTACCACGCCCGGAATCGCCTTGGTTCCACCCAAGGTCGGATCTTCCAGCATAAAGGCCTGGAATCGTTCAATCGCCGCCATCACTTGCGGGGTCTTGATGCCGCCCTTTTGATCGGTACGCGCGATGACATGCAGCTCCTCGGAGCCGGGGAATCGGGTGTTGATTGCCTTGGTGGATATGTTGTAGTCATGGTCGCGGTGCAGCAACGGCGATCCCGGCTCGGATTCCCCAAGCTGAACCTTGCTCACCAGATAACTGCCACCGATGGCACCGATCAAAGTCAGGATCAGGATGGAACGGGCACCGCCTTCGGTGCCGCCGGTCAGCGACATCGCTTTACCCAAGAAATCGCGAACGCCCTGATTGCCGTTTTCATGTACCTTTGGAGTCGGCAGAATCGTCAGGGCAAGCGGAATCATGAAGTGAACGGTGAAGATTACCGAGAAGCCCCAGAAACCGGCTGCAAGACCGAGTTTGTGATTGAAAGGCGCGGATCCCAGCATCAGTACGGCAATACCCAGGGCATCGACAATAATCGCCAGCGATCCCGGACGGAACAAGGCCTCCAGCGCATTTCGGGCGGCTTTCTTGCCGTCATGGACTACCGCCAGTTCTTCGTAATAACGGGCCACTAATTGCACACCGTGCGAGGTGGCGCGGGCGGCAATCAGAAAGGGGATCGGCAACGATAACGGTTCCAGGTTGATTCCGATGGCCCCCATGAAACCGAGTCCCCAGATTGAAGACAGCGCAATTCCCAGCAAGGGCAGCGCGATACCGTACAGGCGGCGGAAATAGACAATCAACAGGGTAGCCAGAAGAGCCAGCGTCCAAGCCAGAATTTCAACGATCTGGTTAAGGTAGGTGTAGACCCAGCCGGTAAGTACCGGATTGCCGGTGACATAGATTTGATGGCCGGGTTTATTCAGGCTCTGGCGTACTTTCTGCAGGGCGGCAAAGGTGGCCGTATAGTCAATATCGCCTTCGTTGAGCTGTGCTTTGATCAATGCAGCTTTCATGTCCGGCGAGACGAGCAAACCGTAGATGGTCGGATTGGCAATCACGTCCTTCCTGAGTTGCTCCAGTTCGGCAACGGTGCGGGTCGGTTTGAGCGGGTCGTAATAAGATTCCGAAGCAAAACCGCCCTGGCTGTCCAGAAATACTTTCCGTGCGGTGCGGTGCGTCAGGCTACTGACCAGGTTATGGTTAACGCCCGGCAGGTTATCGATTCCCAAAGTGGCTTCGTTAATCAGTGCCAGCGTTTCATCATTGAAGATGGTACCCTTTTCAACCTCGACCGACATGACGATCATGTTGGCACCGCCGAAGTTCTCCTTCAGATGGTTGTAGACTTTGATGTAGGCATGATTCTGCGGCAGCAAGTCCGAGAAATCGGTAAAAATGCGCAGTTTTGGAACGGCAGCGCCGAACATCAACGTCACAATCATCACCATTGACAGGACGTACTTGGGATTGCGGAATATCCATTCCTCGCCCTGATGCAAAGCGTGGGTAATGGTGTGGCGAACTTTGTTGACCATGGTGTCAGTGTTCCTCAGTCTTGGTTGTTGATGTGGTCAGAGTACTGACTGTGCGCAATAGACCGCCCGGCCCGCCGATCACTATCGCGGACTGTCCCGGCAGGGAAGCCGCACCGCCAAGAAACACCGGAACGGCATCGGTATAGGCGACGTTGTACCAACGATTTCCATCCAGACGGGCAAGCACGCCGCCCGCGCCTGCCCCGAAAGGTACGCCATCATTCAGGAACAGGCGGTTCAGGGTCGTATGTGTGGTATTTTCCTGAGGATTCCAGGTTTTGCCGCCATCTGTGGTATGTACGATCTGGCCCGCAATACCGCTCACCCAGCCTTGTTTGTTGTCGGCAAAAAGTGAGGAGAGCGGATAGAAATCACCCGGAATTTTTGCTCCTTTTTTCCAGGTGGTACCACCGTCTTCGGTGTAGACCGTCAGGCCGAACTCGCCCAGCGCTATGCCGTGTTTGTCGTCAATAAACTGAATCGTAGTAATTTGTTTGTCTTCTGCCAGGTCGGTATTTTTCCAGGTCTTGCCACCGTCGGTGCTACCGGCGATAACCGCGTTGGTACCCACCACCCACCAGCCTCCCTGCTTGTCACAGGTTACCGCCAGTGGTGTGTGCGGGAGTTCCAGCGGAACCGATTGCCAGTTATTGCCGGTCTCGTCGGCAGACCAGACCTTGTGATAATGGTCGACCGCCACAAATCCCTTGTTGCCGCAAACGCTCATGTCAACCAGGGAGGTATTACCCAAAGGTTTGCGCGCCCAGGTTTTTCCCTGATCGCCCGACACCAGCACCACACCGCTCTGTGTGCCAACCACAACGGCTTTTCCGTTGCTTGCAATCGACTGGCTGATGTCATAGCGCTGCACGGGACGCAGGCGTTCTGCGGCAATTCCAGACATGTCGGGGGGTTGCGTACACCCCTCAAGCACACCAAGCAGAATAGTGCCTAGCGCAACACTTACCGGAATCATATAACTCCCGGCCCATTTCAATGCTTTTTTAGTACTCACTCACCCTCCTTTACGGGACCTGCCAAAACCCTGTATTGCGAATATAAGCAGCAATCGTTTGCTCTAATCGTAATTTACGCCGCCTGTTAAATACTTTCCAATACCTTGCAAGCCATAACCCGATGCCTAAAAAGCATGGGTACGTTGTGCACTTAATCCAAGAAATTTGAATTACCCATGAATAGCTTGTATTTCAATTGGTTATACTATTTTTCAGGCGCGAATCAATTTGCACCTGAAAACCCTCAAATGAGCATTTTTGGTTCATTATTCATGTAGCAACAAACCAACACCCGCCCAGCGCTTTCAGTGCAACCCTGTCAGAGAATGGCCGGAGATATGCACGGCCCGGATTGACGATTTGGCTGATACCAAAGATCATTCCGGATCTTTCGGCATTGCGGCACAAACCCGGTACTAATACCCTAAAATCTCTGCAATTTGCGAATCTTTTGATTGGCGTTTTATTATATTTTTTTCGGGTATTTCTAAATCATATACCCCGTTTTTTTGTATATTATGGTTTGACCTGAATACTTTCCAATACTATATTTGCATCAATCAATACTTTTTAGGTATGATTGATCCCAGCTATGGAATTGCGTTATTTCAGACGGTCACTCCCTTATTGCTCAGTTAGAAAATCACATACCAACCGATTGAAGCGCGCACCATGCTCTATCTGAGTCCAATGCCCACAACCGCCGAACACATGCAATTGCGACCGCTTAATGAGATGATGCAGACGCAGTGAATTATCCAGAGGAATAATTTTATCTTCCCTACCATGTATTATCAGCGTGTCATTGCTAATCCCCTCTATATCCTGCAGATTACTTGCCAGCGCATCTATCCATCGCTGGCGAGGGGCAGGAAACATTGAAGCGAAAGATTCCTGAAACCCGGGCTGAATGCTTGCCCGATATCGTAGATTTGCCAATTCATCCGTTACGAGAGTACGATCATATGCAAAAATATCGAGCAAATTACGCATAGCAGGCAGGGAGGCTTCGTAGCCCCAGGCTGCATCTAGCCCCGGAGTTAAATCAAAAGGAATCCCAACACTCCCCATGAGAACAAGCCGACGTACCCGATGTGGGTAACGAATGGCCAAAGCCAATGAGATAGCCCCCCCGAAAGAATTACCCACAATATCCGTTCGATCTATCCCCAAAGCATCCAGCACGCCAACAGCGTGTTCTACCCAAGTATCCAGTTCATAATGAATACCATTCGGGCGTTCAGTAAAACCAAAGCCAACCATGTCCGGAGCAATTACACGCATATGTTTCGCACACTCAGGAATTGTCAGTCGCCAATTTACCCAAGCGCTTACACCGGGTCCCGATCCGTGTATAAACATCACCGGATTGCCACTACCCAAATCGTGGTAATTAGTCATGATGCCTGCAGCACTAATATTTTTGGCGATTTCGGGATTGTCCGACATAAAATTCATCTCCTAAGACAAGCTGTAACTCGTCGTCATTCCAATGTTAGCTGCACGAACCCTTGATACCCTTCAGGCCCGGTGTTTTAAAGCGGAGTACGTCCTTATGCTTTAGGCCATTCTCCACAAGAGACTTGTTCACATCAGGCTTCCATGACTTGCCAGACTTGAACCACTCCGCCTGGCTCCAGTCAATTTTCGAGGTTTCAGGGTGATAACCGAATGCATCTGGAATTACCTTGTCAAGAATTTCCTTGAAAATCATAGTTGGCGGAAACGCAAAGGCGAAGGGTGCGCAAAACATTAGATGATCTTCCCAACCGATGTAGAGCACCTGATTACCATTGAACTTTTCCTGACTGTCCGCCGGAGAGAATTCATATTTTTCAATTGCTACCACTGCCATGATCGTCTCCTTAATTCTTTACTGACTCGTTACGCCAGGCGGCAAAATTCTTCTGGTCTTCAGACCCCTCAAAGTCCATGTTGTCCCGGCCGTTATTAAAGTGGTAAGATGACATCCCCATCCTTGCGAGCTACTTCATCCAGCGCTTTTCAGAACTCCATAATCACAATTTAACTGGCATAAGTGAAGAGGCTCTTGAAGCTCTACTTGACTATACTTGGCCGGGGAATGTGCGTGAATTAGAAAATACAATTGAGCGGGCAACTCTTCTCGCCTCTTCCGGTGGCGCAATTGAATATGCCAATCTTCCTACCTCAATTACCGCTCACCATGCTTTAAAACATACTGGCATAACAGCCACAAAAATTGAGGGTTCAACGACTGAATCAATGAGAGATGAAATACCATCAAAGGACACTCCTGACCCAAGATTGCTCGCAACCAAAAATATAGCCAGCGGCACGAATCTCTTGAATACCTCAGAATACCGGTTGATCAAAGAAGCAATAGAGAAATGCCAGGGAAATCTTTCACTCGCGTCGCGTGACTTAGGAATCACCAGGGCAAAAGTTGCTTATCGCGCAAAAAAGTTTGGCTTGG
>CAIQPV010000082.1 GCA_903873725.1 uncultured Nitrosomonadales bacterium | reverse complement strand
TTTGGCTGCTGCCTTTTTAGCTGCCGGTTTGGCTGCTGCCTTTTTAGCTGCCGGTTTGGCTGCTGCCTTTTTAGCTGCCGGTTTGGCTGCTGCCTTTTTAGCTGCTGGTTTCTTGGCGGTTGTGCTCTTTGCTTTGCTATCTGCTGTAGCCATTTTCATTCCTTATAAAAATTATTTGACTCGACCCATGCACTGCAATTGTGTGCAACCACTGCACTCCCAAACACTCCCTGACAACCTCCAGCGCGCTTGGTGTTCGTATTCTATGCGCGATTAAAAACATCGCGCAATATATTTTTACTCCTTACAACGAAAAAGTTTTTTCGCCCGCAAATAAATGCTGTACCGTTTCACGTTCCCGGATAAGTTGTACGACGGTTCCAGACACCATGACTTCAGCAGCACGGGGACGCGTGTTGTAGTTGGAACTCATGCTCATGCCATATGCCCCGGCCGACATCACCGCCAGCAAATCCCCCTGCGAGACGACCAATTTACGGGCATGTCCGAGGAAGTCACCGGTCTCACAGACCGGCCCCACTACTTCGTATGTTGAAGCATTGCTTTTCTCGTTTGTCCTTTCTCCCGCTTGCGGGAGTGTCAACTCCACATCCAGTTTGCTGGATAGCGGATTGCCTACCTTTGGCATAACCGGCGACCTGGCTGCGGTCACTTGCAGCTTAGTCGAATGGCTGGTTGTTTCATCCGGAGAGTTGGGGAGAGGGCTGGCAAGTTGCCTGCGCAGTACCGGTTGAATGTGGTGATAGGCGTCATACAAAGCGGGACGCATCAAGTCATTCATTGCTGCATCCACGATGGCGAAATTCTTTTCTTCGCCATGCTTGAGGTATTCCACACGGGTAAGCAACACTCCCGTGTTGCCTACCAGCACCCGACCCGGTTCGACAATGATCTTCTCGCTGCGTCCCTGCAAAGCGGTAAGCAGTGCACTGGCATAGGTGGCAATCGAGGGAGGAGTTTCGTCGTCATAACTTATACCCAAGCCCCCGCCCAGATCAAGATGTTCCAGAACAATGCCTTCAGCCGAAAGTTTATCCACCAGCGCGAGTACTTTTTCTGTCGCCGCGATGAATGGGCCGGTCTCGGTCAACTGCGAACCGATGTGACAATCCATGCCAGTCACACGTAAATGCGGTAATTCACTGGCTATGCGATACAGTGCCAGCGCTTCATTGTAAGCCACGCCGAATTTGTTCTGCTTCAGCCCGGTGGAAATATACGGATGAGTCTTCGCATCCACGTCGGGATTGACCCGCAAACTTACTGGAGCAACTTTACCCATGCTGCCTGCAACTTCATTCAGGCGCATCAGTTCAGGTTCCGATTCCACGTTGAAACATAGTATTTCCGCATTGATCGCCAAGCGCATTTCGGCGGCCGTCTTGCCAACACCGGAGAACACTACCTTGCTTGCGGCACCGCCTGCGGCAAGTACGCGCTGCAACTCGCCGCCGGAAACAATATCGAAACCTGCTCCCATCCATGCCAGCAAATGGAGAATAGCAAGATTGGAATTCGCCTTTACCGCGTAGCAGATCAGGTGCTCGCGTCCGGAAAAAGCACTCTCGAACTGGCGGTATCCATCTGTCAGCGCAGCGTGTGAATACACATAACACGGTGTGCCGAAGTTGTGTGCGATTTCGGCAAGGGGTACTTGCTCGACGCAAAGCTGGTTATCCCGATAATTAAAATAATCTGACATGTCTATTGACCTTGATAAATGGGAAACTCAGTAGCGTTTATTTTTCCGTTTTCCCGCTTGAGGAGAACCTGTAGGAGCAAAACAAACATGGGAAAACCGTTGTTTCATCATTCAGGGGGACGCTTTGCCCTGATCGTTAGATTGTTGCGCCGCAGGTTGTGCCTTCGGCAGCAGCAACGAACCCTTGTGCCCGCAGCCTTGCAGCAACAGGGCAAACAGCAACATAATACCGGCCACACGCATGGCAGCATCCTTAACTCAATTGAACAGGCGGGATTATATGACGGAAAGAGAATTCAACGAATTGGCTGATGCGGTATTTAAGCGTATCGAGCAAACCATAGATGCCAGTGCAACAAATATCGAATGCAGCCTGAATGGGCCGGTGTTGGAACTGGAATTCGAAGACGACTCGAAAGTGATTATCAACCGCCACGGCCCAAATCAGGAAATATGGCTTGCCGCCAAGTCCGGCGGGTTTCATTATGCGATGCTGGACGGGCAGTGGCTGAGCAGACGCGATGGTAGCGAATTGTTCGACAAACTGACGAAATTGGTGCTGGCAGGTTCTGGAGAAGCGCTGGTATTTTAAAGCGTCACCCTTTTTTCTCATTCCGGTATTGGTCTTGAAACAGCCCGAATATCGGGAATCGGGTCACAAGCTACGATTCGCTCCCCAAGCTTTCTCCGTCCGGTTTGTGTTCCACCAACACGGAATAAAGCCTGCGACTGTCGGCGCGCAGGACGGTGAAAATGAGGTCCCCGATGGGGATGCGTTCGCCACGTTTGGGAAGTTGGCCTGCTGCCTGGAGCACCAGTCCGCCGACGGTATCACACTCTTCGTCGCTGAACGCTGTGCCTAGCGCCTCGTTAAAATCGCCGATTTCGGTTACGGCCTTGACCCGCCACTGGCCTGTACCATCGGGGATCAGGTTATCTTCGTCTTCATCGAAATCATATTCGTCCTCGATATCGCCGACGATTTGTTCCAGTACATCTTCGATGGTGACCATACCGCACACGCCGCCGTATTCATCCACCACCAGGGCAATGTGATTGTGGTTGCTGCGGAAATCGCGCAGCAACACATTGAGGCGTTTTGATTCCGGCACAAATACTGCGGGACGCAGCATGTCGCGCACCTCGAATTCTTCTCCGGCATAATAGCGCAGCAAATCCTTGGCAAGCAGGATGCCGACAATGTTGTCCTTGTCGCCGTCAATGACCGGGAAACGCGAGTGTGCGGTTTCGATGACAAAGGGAATGAATTTTTCCGGCGGCTGGCTGATATCGATGACATCCATTTGCGCGCGCGGGATCATGATTTCGCGCACTTGCCGTTCCGACACCTGAATTACCCCTTCCATCATGGAAAGGGCATCAGCATCCAGCAAGTTGCGCTCAAAAGCAGAGTGTAGCAGGACTACCAATTGTTCGCGGTCTTCCGGTTCCCTCAACAGCAATGTGGAAAGCCGTTCCAGCAGGGTTGGCTTGTTACTTTCTGGTTGATCCATCTTAATTTGTTACAAAGTTACAACTTGATAGGGATTAGCATACCCTAATTTCATCATGATTGCAGTCTCACGCGTTTCCATTGCGACGGCATCCTTCTCGTTTTCGTGGTCGTACCCTTGCAGGTGCAGGGTGGCGTGAATGGTGAGGTGGGCATAGTGAGCATGTAAATCCTTTTTCTGTTCGCGCGCCTCTTGCTCCACTACCGGGGCGCACATCACCACGTCACCTGACAAAGGCTCGACGTCGTTGTATGCGAAAGTCAGCACGTTGGTTGCATAACCCTTGCCCCGAAAGTTTTCATTAAGTTCCCGCCCCTCGTCCTCGTGGACGATGCGTAACACAATTTGCACGTCCCGTTGCAATGCTGATTTTATCCAGCGACGGAATTGGTGGCGCGTGGGCAGGCATTGCGCGCCGGCAGCGTACTGCACTGAGAGTGATAGTTTGTGCCCGGCGCTCATGGCTAACGGCTTTTCTTCTGTTCGTGACGTTCATAGGCAGTAACGATCTTCTGCACCAGCGGATGACGTACCACATCTTCGGCAAGGAAGTCCTGAAATGCAATTCCGCGAACATCCTTGAGCACCGTGCGTACTTCGATCAAGCCGCTCTTTTGTCCGCGCGCCAAGTCGATCTGTGTCACATCACCGGTGATAACGGCCTTGCTGCCGAAACCGATACGGGTGAGGAACATTTTCATCTGCTCCGGCGTGGTGTTTTGCGCCTCGTCGAGAATGATGAAAGAATGGTTGATGGTGCGACCGCGCATGTAAGCCAACGGGGCAATTTCAATCACACCGCGCTCGAATGCCTTGACCACTTTATCCGGCCCCATCAGGTCATACAGCGCGTCATATAACGGACGCAGGTAAGGATCCACTTTTTGAGCCAGATCGCCTGGCAGGAAACCGAGGTGTTCCCCTGCCTCCACTGCCGGACGCACCAGCACCAGACGTTGCACTGCATCGCGTTGCAGCGCATCAACAGCACTGGCAACGGCTAGAAAAGTCTTGCCCGTTCCGGCGGGGCCGATGCCGAAAGTAATGTCGTGTTGCTGTATGGCTTGCAGGTAATCAGTCTGGCGCGGGGTGCGTCCGCGCACTTCGGATTTGCGCGTCATCAGCAGCGGCACAAATTCGCTGTGCACATCCGGCTCGCCGTCATTGCGTATCGCTTCGATCAGGCCAAGCTGCAGTTTTTCCAGGCTGATGTCGTGCTTCGCGTCCTGATAGAAATCCTGCAATACCTGGCGCGCCAGTTCTGCCTTGTGCACTTCGCCCTGTACGCTGAAATGTTCGCCGCGACGTGCAATGATAACCTCCAGCGCTGTCTCGACCTGGCGAAGATTTTCGTCGAGCGCACCGCATAACCTGTTCAGGCGGGCATTGTCAGCGGGTTCAAGCGAAAATTGGATGGTGGGAGTGTTCATGATTTCAGGTAACGCAATTGATCCGCGGTCAAGTTTTGCTCTCATCATTTTGTAACCAGTTCGCCGCGCATCGTGTATGCCCATACGGTAGTAATTTTTACATCCACAAAACGCCCAAGCATGCCGGGCGGTCCGGCAAAATTCACAATGCGATTATTGTCCATACGCCCCGCCAATTCCTGTGTATTCTTGCGCGATACACTTTCCACCAGTACCCGCTGTACGCTACCCGGCAAGCTTGTGGACAGTGTCTCTGCCTGCAACGTCACCAAGTCCTGCAATCGCTTCAGGCGTGCGGCCTTGATTTCGTGCGGTACTTCGTCCGGCATTTGGGCTGCGGGCGTACCGGGGCGCGGACTATACAAAAAACTGAAGCTGGCATCAAAGCCCACTTCTTCGATCAGTCTGATGGTCGCCTCGAAATCTTGCTCGGTTTCCCCGGGAAAGCCGACAATGAAATCGGAAGTCAGTACAATATCCGGACGCGCCGCACGCAGCTTGCGGATGATGGATTTGTATTCCAGTACGGTATAACCGCGCTTCATTGCCGAAAGAACCCGATCCGAACCGGATTGCACCGGCAGGTGCAAATGGCTTGCCAACTTGGGCAGCGTGGCATACAGATCAATCAAGCGCTGAGTCATTTCCTTGGGGTGCGAAGTCGTGTAGCGCAACCGCTGTACTCCATCCAACTTGGCAATCGCCTGCAACATAAAGGCGAGATCAACCGTATCGCCATCATCCATCTCGCCGCAGTAGGCATTTACATTCTGGCCCAGTAACGTGATTTCGCCCACGCCCTGGGCCACAAGACATTCCACCTCGCGCATCACATCAGCAAACGGGCGCGACACTTCATCACCCCGCGTGTAGGGCACCACGCAATAAGAGCAGAATTTACTGCACCCTTCCATGATGGAAACAAAAGCAGAACCGGCTGTAGTTTGCGCTGCGGGAAGATGGTCAAACTTTTCTATTTCGGGGAAACTGATATCCACCTGGGAGCGTCCGCTCTCTCGCCGTGCCGCAATAAGTTGCGGCAGACGATGCAGCGTCTGTGGGCCGAACACCACGTCCACATACGGCGCGCGTTTCACAATCGCCGCGCCCTCCTGGCTGGCGACGCAGCCGCCGACACCGATAATAAGTCCGGGCCGTGCTTCCTTCAGCGGGCGCATTCGTCCAAGGTCGGAGAATACCTTTTCTTGTGCCTTCTCACGAACCGAGCAGGTGTTGAAAAGAATGACATCGGCATCTTCCGGTGTCTCGGTCTGTTCCATGCCTTCGCAGGCACGCAACACATCTGCCATCTTGTCCGAGTCGTACTCGTTCATCTGGCAGCCGAAGGTCTTAATGTAGAATTTTTTTGGTGACGGGTGCAATCGAATCATGTCCTGCAACGTGTACTATTTGTTGCGATAAGTTTTTTGGCTTTCATTTATATTCCCAAACATCCGGATACTTTACCTGTTGAACCCGCATCAATAAAACTTTCTTTGGTTTAGCAGAATTCAGGAAAGCCCACCCGACGACTTGCCCGACCTTTCATTATATCCATTGCGTTCCGATCTTGCCCGGCATTACGGCATCAGACCTTTCAAAGAGGCTTGAACCTTTCACCAGATTATACGGTTGAACTTCCTGACCGGTGTAAGATGCCAAGGAGAGAAGCCCTAAACGCACTTGATAGATTGGAAATCAGATGAAATTCAACTTAAGATCAGTCGAAACCTTATTGTCAGGTGCAGGTGTCCGTTTGCCGGTCGAGTTTATTGCCAGGCTGGATATTGAAGAATACCTTGATCAACTTGACAATGCCGAAACGCTTAAAGCCGGAGAGCGTGAACATTATGGCGAGTTGTTGCATGCTGCTGAACATATCACTTCCAAACCAGCAGATTTGGCGTTTTCAAAACAGCGGCAAGACAGTTGTGAGAAGGGCGAATTTCCCGCCGGGGATGATATTCTTACCCTGAGAGAAAACGATATGGTTCTGGATTTCCAACGCCGACATATTGATGTGGCACCGGTCGCGGGAAAACTCGCGTTGGGGAATATCCTTGTCGCAAACGGTCAGATTACCCGGCCTCAACTTGAGGATACGTTGCGCCGACAGCTTGGAACAGGACGCCGCCTTGGCGAGGAACTGATTACAGCCGGTCATGCCAGCAAAGGTCAAATCGAAAGCGGTTTGTTGCTTCAGAGGAAACTTATCGCTTATGTGCTGGCAGTCACAATGGGGCTTGCGCCATTGGTGCCCCCGGCAGAAGCGTCCCAGAAAAGTTTGGCCATGCCGGTTTCTGTGACGGTTATTGCCAACGCCAAAATGCAGACCAACTATCAGGCGGCACAACTTGAAATTACCGATGCCGATGTCGCGCGCGGTTACGTCGAGGTTTCATCCGCATCGCGTTTTTCCGTTTCAACCAACAGCCGTTCCGGCTATATTATGGAATTTCATCCGGTAGGGAACATTTTTGAGTCGGTGCAAGTCGGCGGTTTAGGCCATGTTGTTCAACTGGGTGCCGATGGGGGAGCCATTGTTCAGCGTGGCCTGTTGCCCCCAAACTTGACGCACGAATTGAGTTTTCGTTTTAACCTCCGTTCGGATACCTTGCCGGGTAGCCATCCCTGGCCGTTACTATTGTCCGTACGGGCGCTATATTAAGCTTGGCGAACTGCGGATGTTTCAGCCGGATGTCTGGTGAAGTGCGCGTTGAGCAGGCATCCCCGATGGTTTAAGAAGGACTGACTTTTTATAAGTGACCGAATGAATATTAAGGGGGTGCCACAAAGAATTCTTTGCAATAAATTAAAAGGGTTATGGTTTGATTTTGTAAATTGTTTTAATATTCGCATAATAAGCTGCCAATTAAATTGAAAATTCAGGCGTAAAAGCATCATGAAAAATAAATTGTTCTGGAAAGCGGATTGGTTCGTCGGGTTGCTGGTGGCCGTGCTTTTTCTGTTCAGCGCCAATAGCGACCTGATGCAAAGCCTTGAGCGCAAGGCTTATGACTTGGGTGTGCGCGCTTCCTCACGCACCCCCAGCGACAAGGTTGCAGTGATTGCAATTGACGACCAAAGCATCGCCAACCTCGGGCGTTGGCCGTGGCCTCGTGCAACCCAGGCAAAGATGTTGGATTTGCTGGCTGCAGGACACGCCAAGGTGATCGGTAATACGTCGTTTTTTTTCGAGCCGCAAGTTGATGCCGGGCTGGAATACATTTACAAGATTGCTTCGCTGCTGGATACCTCCACCCTGAAGAATAGTCCCGATCCCGCCCATCAGGCCGAGCTGGCCCAACTGGCCGCGCTGTTGCAGGACGCCATCCAGAATCTCGACAACGACCAGAAACTCAGCGCCAGCATGGCAAAGGCAAATAATGTGCTGCTCGCCATGATTTTCGAACTTGGGGAACCGCAAGGCAAGCCGGATCATCCGCTGCCGGACTATGTGTTGAGGAACAACCTGACGGACGTCAAGGATCCGGCAGGGCTGGGTGTTGCCGGTGAGGTGCCGTTGCCTGCCGCCACCGTGCAGTTTCCCATTGATGTGTTGGGTGCCAGTGCAGTCGGTATCGGTCACTTGAATACTACGCCCGATGTGGATGGCGGTATCCGTACCGAACCGCTGGTGGTGGGCTATTTCGACCAGCATTACCCGTCGCTTTCATTACTGCTGGCTGCGAAGAGTTTGAACCTTGAACCAAAGGATATTCAGGTGAACGTCGGTCAAGGAGTGAAAGTGGGCAACCTGAATATTTCCACCGATCCGTCCTTGCGTATGCACACCTATTTTTATGCGGACCGTGACGGCAAGCCTGCCTTTCAGGTGGATTCATTTTACGATGTATTGACCGGCAAGATACCCGCAGAGAAATACCGCGACAAGATTGTGCTGATCGGCGCTACTGCGACCGGGGTGGGCGCTTTGCAAGTGACGCCTATCTCGTCCGGCATGTCGCCGGTGTTGACTCTGGCACATTCGGTTTCCAGCATACTCAAGCAGGATTTTTTTGTCGCGCCCCGCTGGGGCATCTGGGCGCAGGGCGGTGTTTTCCTGGCAGTGGCCTTGTACCTTATCCTGCTGTTACCCCGCCTGAAAGCCGGCATAGGCGCGGCGATTACCGCAGCGTCGTTTGTTGTTTTGCTGGCTACCCATTATGTGTTGATGACGACACAAGCGTTGTGGCTGCAATTGATGCTGCCCGCCTCGCTGTTGCTGGTCGGCCATTTATTGCTGACCACCAAGCGGTTCCTGATCACTGAGCAAGGCAAGATCAAGTCTGATGCCGATTCGGCGGAAAGCAACCGTATGTTGGGTTTGGCTTTCCAGGGGCAGGGTCAACTGGATATGGCTTTCGACAAATTCCGCAAGGCTCCCCTCGATGACAGCATGATGGAGGTGCTTTACAACCTCGGGCTTGATTTCGAGCGCAAGAGACAGTTCAACAAGGCAGAATCAGTGTTCGGTTACATGGCGGAATACAATCCGAAATTCCGTGATCTGGAGACACGTCTTGCCCAGTCAAGAGTAATGTCGGAGACAGTAATACTGGGCGGATCTTCCGGCAAGAGCAACGAAAGCACGATGCAACTGGACAGGGCTGGGGTATCCAAGCCGATGCTGGGCCGCTATCAAGTCGAGAAAGAGTTGGGCAAGGGCGCAATGGGTGTGGTGTATCTCGGCAAAGACCCGAAAATCGGCCGCGTCGTGGCGATCAAGACCATGTCGTTGGCACAGGAGTTTGAGGCGGACGAACTGGAAGATGTGAAAGCACGATTCTTCCGCGAGGCCGAGTCCGCCGGCCGCCTGAATCACCCGAATATCGTGACTATGTATGATGCGGGTGAGGAGCATGACCTTGCCTACATCGCGATGGAGTTCCTCAAAGGCAAGGATCTGGTGGCTTACACCAAACCGGATAATTTGTTGCCGTTGCCCAAGGTGTTGAGCATCGTGGCGCGAGTGGCGGATGCGCTCGGATATGCGCATACCATGAATGTGGTACACCGCGACATCAAGCCGGCAAACATCATGTTTGACATGGAGAGCGACACGGTGAAGGTCACCGACTTCGGCATTGCCCGCATCACCGATTCTTCCAAGACAAAAACTGGCATGGTATTGGGTACGCCGTCATACATGTCGCCGGAGCAATTGTCAGGAGCAAAGATAGAAGGTGCTTCAGACTTGTTTTCGCTGGGGGCAAGCCTGTATCAAATGGTGTGTGGTAAGCTGCCGTTTGAGGGTAACTCAATGGCGCAGCTTATGTTCCGTATTGCCAACGAGCCGCAGACCGATATTTTGACGGTCAGGCCGGATGTGCCGCCATGCGTGGTGGCAATTATCAATAAGGCGCTGGCGAAAAAAGTGGAAGAACGCTACCAGACCGGGAGTGAAATGGCCGAGGCAATCCGTCAATGTTCGGCCAGTTTGCAGTGATAGGAAGCTTGCAGTGATGGAAACATGCGGGAGCAGGATATGAACATTCAGGAAGCGCTTGAAATAGTCAGTCAGACCCATTCAGGCATGGTGCGCTCGCACAACGAAGATAGTGTGGCTTACGATGCATCTTGCGGCTTGGTGGTGCTGGCCGATGGTATGGGCGGCTATAACGCCGGAGAAGTTGCGAGCGGCATCACCGTTTCTGTTATGTCCACCGAAATCAAGCAGCGACTGGGCAGTGTGCGTCCGCAAAACAAGAAGGAAAACGGCGAGGATATCGGCGAGGCACTGTTGCGCGAGAACGTGCAAAAAGCCAATGCCGCCATTTTCAGTGCGGCACAGAGCCAGCCGCAATATGCCGGAATGGGAACTACAGTGGTGTCGGCCTTGTTCTATGACAATCGGGTGGCTGTAGCGCACGTCGGCGATTCGCGTATGTACCGGCTGCGCGGGGATTCCTTCGAGACCATTACGCGTGACCACTCACTGCTGCAAGAACAGATTGATGGCGGCATGATCAGCAAGGAAGATGCGCGTTTGTCGAGGAACAAGAATTTGGTGACGCGCGCAGTCGGCATTGATGCCGAGGTCGAGGTTGAGACACATATCCATGAGGTGCAAGTGGGTGATGTTTATCTGCTGTGTTCGGATGGGCTGAACGACATGGTCGGCGACGAGGATATAGGCACCACGCTGGGAATGTTGAAGGCGAACCTGGCACTGGCAGCAGTGCAGTTGATCGAGATGGCAAACGATAATGGCGGACGCGACAACGTGTCCGTGATACTGGTTAAAATTAACGGTGATTTCGCCGCGCCGCGTGGCTGGCTGGCAAAATTATTGTCCTGGTTAAAGCGTTAAGTTACGGGGATTGACGATATGGCGAAGCTAATACTCAGCATGGATGGCGTGGTGCTGCATGAATACGAACTGAACAAGGAACGCATGACGATAGGGCGCAAACCGCACAATGATGTGGTGATTGACAACCTTGCTGTCAGTGGTGAACATGCCGCAATTGTGACCATACTCAATGACTCGTTCCTGGAAGATCTGGACAGCACCAACGGTGTGGTGGTGAACGGTGGGGCGATCAAGAAACATTTCCTGCAGGCCAACGACGTAATCGAGATTGGCAAGTACAAGCTGAAATACATTAACGACAAGCAGGGGCAGGGGCCGCAGGCATCAGTGGAGGACTTCGAGAGAACCATGGTGTTGCGTGCGCCAGTCAAGCCACAGGCCGTAGTGCCCCCTGTTGCAGCGGCTGAGGCAGGCGGCGCGCCCGTTCGTTCACCTGTAAGTCCGACACCCGCAGCGGGACATGTGGCGACAGGAGTATTTGCGGCGCAAACGCCGCAATCCGTTACTCCACCCGTCACCCCTCCCGTTGCGCAGCCCGTGCAACAGCCTGCTGCTACCGTTTCACCGGCGGCTTTGCAAATACTGAATGGCCCAAATGCAGGCAGGGAACTTGACTTGGTGAAAAACCTGACTACGCTTGGCAAACCCGGTGTGCAGGTGGCGGTATTGACGCGTCGCCCGCACGGCTATTTCATCACCCATGTGGAAGGGGCAAATTACCCGTCACTGAATGGCAAAACGCTGAATGAACAGCCGAACCAACTGAATAATCACGACATCATCGAGTTGGCGGGGATCAAGATGGAATTCTACTTAAAAGATTGATACGGCTCCGTCTATATGCAAGGACACACTCCCCGGCAAAGTGTCGGCTGGTGAGATAACATTAAAATTCGCGTAGCGAGTTCTTGGTTCTCTCGGATGCGCGCTGGTAGTCTTACTAGTGCCCATTATCAATGGGCTGGGAGAAGGAGAACGGGCATGACGAGTATCATGATCAGGGGTGGCTGCTTGCCATGCCCGTTAGGGGAAACCGGTTGAAACGACGCGCACTATTAATCGGGCTTGGCTTGGCTCTGGTCTTGGTGTTTCTCGGCAATGCCGCGAAATTTTACCAGATCGGATTCATCCAGCAGATGGATAACATTCTCTACGATTACCGCCTGCAGCTAACCATGCCGGGCGGGGTGGATAACCGTATCGTCATTCTCGATATTGACGAAAAAAGCCTCAGGGAAGAAGGCCGCTGGCCGTGGAGCCGCGACCGCTTGGCGTTGCTGATGGACAGTTTGTTCGACCATTACCACATTGCGGTTGCAGGACTCGACGTGGTGTTTGCGGAAAAGGATGAAAGCTCGGGTCTCAAGGTGTTGCAGGGGTTGGCACACAACCAGCTTAAGGATGTTCCTCAGTTTCAGTCCACGTTAGCGCAAATCAGGCCGCAACTGGATTACGACAACCTGTTTGCCGACAAGCTCAGGAACCGCAATGTAGTGCTCGGATATTACGTTACCAACAGCGCAAAAGGTGCCGAGAAAAATACTTCCGGGGCATTGCCCGATGCGGTGTTCGCGCCCGGAACATTCAATGGTCGTCCTGTCAATTTTATTCAGTTTGACGGTTATGGAGGGAATCTCCCTGAACTACAGAAGGAGGCAGCCAGCGCGGGGCATTTCAATCCGCTGGTGGATTCCGACGGTGTGGTACGACGGGTGCCGATGATCGTGGAATATAACGGCGCGTATTATGAATCGTTGTCGTTGGCCATGGTGCGTACGCTGCTGGGTACAACCAAGTTGACCCCGGGGTACGCAACTGACAAAAGTTCTAACTATGCGGGTCTGGAATGGCTGGACTTGGGGAGTGCGCAGGGCAATTTCAAAATTCCGCTGGACCAGGACGTGAGTACGCTGGTGTCATATCGCGGGAAACGGGGCAGCTTTCGCTATATCTCTGTCGCCGATGCATTGCATGGCCGCATTCCACCGGATGATTTAAAAGGCAAGATCGTGCTCATCGGCACCTCTGCGCCGGGACTCATGGATTTGCGTTCTACGCCGGTTGATGCGGTATATCCGGGGGTGGAAATCCATGCCAACATGATTGCAGGTATTCTCGACCAGAATCTCAAGCAGAAACCGCCCTACATGATCGGTGCGGAGGTGGTAATGCTATTTGTTGCCGGCGTGGCGTTGAGCCTGTTATTGCCGTTGTTGACCCCGGCTAAAGCTTCTCTGCTGACGGTATCTGTATTAGCGGGGGCGGTGGCAGGAAATATGGCGATCTGGCAGTACTGGAATCTGGCCCTGCCTCTGGCCAGCGGGGTGTTGATGATTTTCGGACTGTTTGTGCTGGATATCTTATATGGTTATTTCGTCGAAGCTCGCACCAAGCGGCAAATTACCCATTTGTTCGGAAAATATGTGCCATCCGAACTGGTGGACGAAATGAGCAAGAATCCCGAGTTGCTGCCGTCGATGGATGGTGAAAGCCGTGAAATGACCATCCTGTTTTCTGATGTGCGCGGCTTTACAACCATTTCCGAGAAGCTGAATGATCCGAAGAAATTGAGCCAGTTGATGAATGCATTTCTTACCCCGCTTTCAAAAGTGATCTACGACCACAATGGCAAGGTGGACAAATATATGGGCGACTGCATTATGGCGTTCTGGGGCGCGCCGTTACCCGAGCCGGACCATGCGCGCAAAGCCATGCTGGCCGGCCTTGAGATGCAGAAGAAATTGTCGGAATTGCAACCGGACTTCAAGGCACGATTCGGACTGGAAATCCATGTCGGGGTGGGTATCAACACGGGCAAGGTCAGCGTGGGCAACATGGGATCAGATGCGCGCCTGGCCTATACTGTGATGGGTGATGCGGTCAACCTGGCTTCCCGGCTGGAAGGGATTACCAAACAATACGGCGTGGGCGTGATGGTGGGC
This sequence comes from uncultured Nitrosomonadales bacterium, assembly GCA_903873725.1. Lineage (GTDB taxonomy): Bacteria > Pseudomonadota > Gammaproteobacteria > Burkholderiales > Gallionellaceae > CAIQPV01. The sequence goes on along the minus strand of CAIQPV010000082.1, from coordinate 10,170 downwards.
GAAAATACCAGGGAAGCCGTGCCGGATTTTGAGTACCGTGAACTTGACCTTGTGAAAGTAAAAGGCAAGGATGAGCCGGTTGCAATTTACGAACCAATTGGCCCGAAGGGCGAGGCCAGCAAAGAGATACTGGAAGAGCTCAAGATGTTTCATCAGGCGCTGAAGATGTACCGGAAGCAGGACTGGGATCAGGCAGAATTACAGTTGTACAATTTGCAACGCATGTTCCCGGATTGCAAGCTTTACGATGTCTATGCCGAGCGGGTGGCTTATTTCCGGAACAACCCGCCGGGTGCCGATTGGGATGGCGTGTTTGTCTTCCAGACGAAATGACCATCGCGCTATAACGGGTCCGGATAAACGATAATGAAACTCAGGATATTAGGTTGCAGCGGAGGAATAGGGGGTAATGCGCGTACCACCTCCATGCTGCTGGATCACGACATATTAGTTGATGCAGGGACGGGTGTGGGCGACCTCAGTTTGTCGGAGTTGAGTTTGATCGATCATGTCTTCATTACGCACTCCCATCTTGACCACATTGCCTGTATCCCGCTGTTGATGGACAGTGTCGGTTCCATGCGCGATAAACCGTTGATCGTTCATGCCACAGAGCCGACGCTGGAAATTATCAGAAAACACATATTCAACTGGAAAATCTGGCCGGACTTCACCCAGGTTCCCAATGTGCAACAGCCATTCATGCGCTACCAGGCAATACAGTTGGGGAACACCGTTGAACTTGGGGAGCGCAGGATTACAGCGTTACCAGCCAATCATGTGGTGCCGGCTGTGGGTTTCCAGATTGACAACGGGGCAGTCAGCCTTGTGTTTAGCGGCGATACTACAACAAATGATGCATTGTGGGAGAAGGTCAACCAAATTGACAATCTGCGTTATCTCATTGTTGAAACGGCTTTTTCCAATGCAGATCATGAGTTGGCCGTGCTATCCAAGCATTTCTGCCCCAGCTTGCTCGCTGAAGACTTGCTCAAGCTTAAGCTTGATCCGGAGATATACATTACCCATCTGAAGCCGGGTGAGGTTGACCTGATCATGCAGGAAATTAGTGGCTGCGTGTACCAATTCGCGCCCAGGATGTTGCAAAATGGACAGGTGTTCGAGTTTTAACCTGAAGGCAGTTGAATGCAGTCGTTCACGTTAATTGTTAGTTGAAACAAATACCCATGCAGGGTACCAAACCAACCAACGACCAACGACCGGCGACTAATGACTAACTTAGTAATTACTTATGATTAATGACTGCATATGAATAGCGTATCAACAGGCAATCTCGGCGAGATGGAGTCGCGGCTTGAGTTTACCAGGAACCTTAGCCACGTCACCAACAAGATACATGCCACCAGCAATATCGACGAGATCATGCTGGATCTCAGCAAAGATATCTGCAATCTTTTTAATGCCGAGCGCCTTACCATCTACGTGGTGGGCGAAGACAAGACCACGCTGATTTCGAAAGTCAAGACCGGACTGAATTCATTCAAGGATCTCAAGCTGCCCATCGCCGAACAGAGCGTTGCCGGTTACGCGGCGCTGAACAAGAAAATACTCAACGTCAAGGATGTTTACGACGAGAAAGAGCTGTCGGTATACAGTTCACACTTGCGTTTCTTGCAGGACGTTGATAAACGAACCGGTTACCGCACCAAGCAGATGCTGGTGGCGCCTATTATTGATGCGGGCACCGATGATTTGATTGGTGTCGTCCAGATCATCAACAACAAGAACAATCAGCCTTTCCCCGCAATGGTGACAGAGGGAGTGCAGGAACTGGCGCAGACTCTGGCAGTGGCATTGCGCCAGCGCCAGCAACAGATGGTCGCCAAAACAAAATACGATTATTTGGTGGAGGATGCGGTGATCTCCGCTGCCGAGTTTGAGCTGGCCACCCGCACCGCGCGACGCAAGGGAATTGATATAGAAGACGTATTGATAGACGAGTTTCAGGTCAGCCTGCCCTCGTTGGGCAAAGCGCTTTCAAACTTTTTTAGCGTGCCCTACGAACCGTACAAGTCGGATCGAATTAAACCATCCGAGTTGCTCAAAAATCTTAAACGCGAATATGTCGAAAGTAGTTTCTGGGTGCCGATAGACGATACCCCGGAAGGTTTGGTGATACTGACTACCGACCCGGAACGCATTCTGGCTTCGCGGGTTGTCAATAATATTTTCCCCAAGAGCAGGCTGGCCTACAGGGTTTGTCCGCAACGTGAGTTCAAGGCCACGCTCGACCTGTTTTATGGCACCTCCGGCGACGCAGGCAGCGGGGCTGAAACAGATTTGGGCTCGATGGACGATATGCTCTCCGCTTTGGGTGGCGGCGAAGACGAGGAATTGGGAGGAGTCAGCCAGGAGGAGGTCAGCGCCGCAGCAGACAATGAGCTGGTCAAGCTGGTTAACAAGATCATTGTCGATGCTTACAAGATGGGTGCATCCGATATTCATATCGAACCCATGCCGGGGAAAGGCAAGACGGGAATACGTTTGCGCAAGGACGGCTCGCTGATGAATTATATCGAGATACCTTCCACTTACCGCAATGCCCTGGTGACGCGCATCAAGATCATGTGCGACCTTGATATTTCCGAGAAGCGCAAGCCGCAGGACGGCAAGATCAAATTCAAGAAATACGGCCCGCTGGACATTGAGTTGCGCGTTGCCACGTTGCCGTCGTCGGGCGGGGTGGAAGATGTGGTGATGCGTATTCTGGCTTCGGGCGAGCCGATACCGATCGAAAATATGGGCTTCTCGGTGCGCAATCTGGAACTGGTCAAGAAGACTGTCAGCAAACCATACGGCTTGTTTTTCGTGTGCGGCCCGACTGGTTCCGGGAAAACCACCACGCTGCATTCCATCCTCAAATATATCAATACGCCGGACACCAAAATATGGACCGCTGAAGATCCCGTGGAAATCACCCAGAAGGGATTGCGCCAGGTGCAGATCAACAAGAAGGCCGGCCTGGATTTTGCCACCATCATGCGTGCCTTTCTGCGCGCCGATCCCGACGTGATTATGGTGGGCGAAATGCGCGACAAGGAAACCGTGTCCATCGGTATCGAAGCCTCGCTCACCGGTCACCTGGTATTCGCCACGCTGCACACCAACAGCGCGCCGGAATCCATCAACCGCTTGCTGGACATGGGCATGGATCCGTTCAACTTTGCCGATGCCCTGCTGGGTATTCTGGCGCAACGTCTGGCAAAGCGCCTGTGCAAGGATTGCAAGAAACCGCACATCGCCACCCAGGAAGAGATCAAGGCGCTTCTTACAGAGTATGCGGCAGAATTGATGAGCATCGAAACCTGGAAAAAAGATCCCAATGCTGCCTATAAAGTGCTTTATGCCGAGTGGGTCAAGCTATTCGCGGATGACAAGGGGCAAATAACTTTATATGAGCCGGTCGGGTGCGAAAAATGTTCGGGTACCGGTTACCGTGGGCGGGTCGGTTTGCATGAGTTGCTGATCGGCACCGATGTCCTCAAAAAGGCCATACAGGAGCACGCCCGTGTCGCGGAACTGTTTGCGATTGCGCTGGAAGAAGGGATGCGCACCCTGAAGCAGGACGGCATCGAGAAGGTATTATTGGGAATCACCGATATTCATCAGGTGCGCGCGGTCTGCATCAAATAGCCCCGCGTTTCCTGTTTTTACTCTAGGATTGGAAAATGATACAAGACAATGATCTACTGCAGCGACTGGAGGATTTAAATCAAATTGGCATTGCGCTCTCCAGCGTACACGACATTGACCTTTTGCTGGAAACGATTCTGGTGGCGGCAAAACGCATTACCCACGCTGACGCCGGCACATTGTATTTGCTCGATACGGAACAGCAGGTGTTGCGCTTCCAGATTATTCGCACCGATTCATTGGGTATCGCGATGGGCGGTTCCAGCGGGAAAGCCATCTCTTTCAATCCGGTTCCTCTTTACAACGAGGCGGGCAAGCCCAATCATGCGAACGTCGCGGCTTACGCGGCTTTGAGCGGCAAGACAGTCAACATCGCCGATGCTTATACTGCCGAGGGTTATGATTTTTCCGGCACCAAAGCGTTTGACCAGAAAACCGGCTTTCGCTCCACCTCGTTTCTTACCGTGCCGATGCGCGACCACGAAGGTGAAATAATCGGCGTGCTGCAACTTATCAATGCGCTGGATCGGCAAAGCGACAACATTATTCCTTTCGCCAAGGATGATGTACACCTGACGGAATCGCTCTCCTCGCAGGCCGCGATTGCCCTCACCAACCGGCGCCTGATCAAGCAACTGGAAGAATTGTTCGAATCATTTATCGGCCTCATCAACATTGCGATTGACGATAAATCACCTTATACGGGCGGTCATTGCGAGCGTGTGCCGATTCTGACCATGTTGCTGGCCGAAGCGGTCAACCGCACCCATCAGGGGCCGCTCAAGGATTTTTCGATGACTGACCGGGACAGGTACGAACTCAAAATCGCCGGGTTGCTGCACGATTGCGGGAAAATTACCACCCCTGTGCATGTGGTGGATAAATCCACCAAACTACAAACATTGTTCGACCGCATCCATCTGCTGGATACTCGCTTCGAGGTGCTCAAGCGCGATGCCGAGATTGCCATGCTCACCAGATTACAAAAGAGAGATGATAGAGGACAGAATGGTGTAGATGAGGCGGCTATACGTGCCGCGTATGAGGCGCGCATCCGGCAACTGGATGATGACCGCGAATTTTTGCGGCACTGCAACGTCGGTTCTGAAAAGATGGAAGAGGCTGACCAGGAGCGCGTGCGCAGTATTGCAGCTTACCAGTGGCGTAATGAGGCGGGCAAGTTGAGTGATTTTCTTAGCGCGGAAGAAGTGGGTAACCTCAATATCCAGTTTGGAACACTCACTGCCGAGGAACGCCAGACAATCAACCACCACATTGATGTCACTATAGAAATGCTGCAATCGCTGCCTTGGCCGAGACACCTGAAAAATGTGACTGAATATGCGGGCGGGCATCACGAGCGCATGGATGGAAAGGGTTACCCGAAGGGCCTGACGCGCGACCAAATGTCATGGCAGGCCCGCATGATGGGAATAGCCGATATTTTCGAGGCGCTTACCGCAAAAGACCGTCCCTACAAAAAACCCAAGACGCTGACCGATTCTCTCATCATCATGGGCAAGTTCAAGCAGGGCGGGCATATTGACCCAGATTTGTTCGATGTTTTTGTGCGCGAAAAAGTTTACCTTACCTACGCCCAGCAGTTCCTCGACCCCGGTCAGATAGATGCAGTGGACGTGAGCAAAATTCCCGGTTATCAGCCATAAGTATCGATGGAAGTTGTGCGGGTTACACAATGATTTCTGGATGTTGAATTCCCGGTTTAGATGAAATTAATGTGTTGGACATCCTGTTTGATCAGTCTGTCCAAGTAGCGGTTAACTTCGTCCATGCGGCAGTTCAGGCGGCATTCGTGAATATCAAGCTCCTCACGTATATAGCGAAAATTCTTGCGGCGGGATTCACCTTCCCAGATATCGCGGAAGGACGATTCATTGATATTGCCGTAGTCAAAACGCGGATCAAGCAAATAGGCACTGCATCCATATACTGCCCCGGTTGACATGATATAAGCCCAGAATGCTGGCGTGGCGTGGCAACTGGTGTAGCGATGAGCATCTCCTTCATCATGTTTCTTCATGGTATTTTCGCGATAAACCACGTTGAAGCGATCCGTGTTCAAAGCTGCCAGTTGTGATCCCAGTCCTGCATAGTTTTGATAATTGATATTCTGGTAAAGTTGGGTCACGCTGAAAACGTGCTGGGAGTAGGGTTTGACAACCAGATAGTCCAAGCCGATCTCGTCGCGGCAAATACGGGCGAGTGTTTCCACCTCGGCAGCATTTTCGGGCAGCAGCAATATCTGGGCGCCAAGTACACAGGAGTAGCCTCCGCTGCGGCGCGCCTCCACCATGCGCTTGAGGTTGGCAAGTACCCGTTTAAATTCTCCCTCCTTGGTTTGATGGATGCGGGCGTAGGTTTCTGAAGTGCCTGCATTAACCGAGGCCTTGATCCAGGACATCAACGGCAAGGCACGTTCGACAAATGCGTCGGACAGAACGGAAGCATTGGTAGTCATCGACGTATCAATACCGGCTGCTGCGGCCGCCATCACCATCCGGTCAATTTCCGTATGCAGCATGGGCTCACCTTCCCCTGCAAACATGACGCTTTTCACGCCTTGCTGGCCCATTTCGGTCAGGGTGCGCTCGATGGCTTCCAACGACAGTCGGACGGGCTTGTAACCGATGTAGTCGACGGCGCAAAAAGTACAACGGTGATTGCAGGCGCCAACCGGTGATATCTCCACATAGAGCGGATAGATATTTTTCATCTTTTCCCATTCATCCCCGGCATCGAGGAACTGGGCCACCCGCCGGGGGTGGTAGATGAGCTTATGGCTGTCAATGGCATAGCGGTCAGACATGGGATTTGTCCTCAGAAGGGGCCGCAGAATTCACGTTGGGGAATATCATGGGGCGTGGATCGGGATAGGCGACTGACGAGCTCAGCATCAGGTATGGTCGCACCGAGGTGGTTCACAATGGCACGGGCGAGATGAAGTGCGTCCGGATAGTAATCCTTGGTAAGGTGGGGCGAAGTGGGTGCAGGGATGTCCGGTAACGCTACTCGGAGCGGCGGTCTGCGCAAGGAGTTGAATGCAGTTTCGGTGACGCCTGCGACCACTTCACCGGCAATGCCCCCGGTCTTCCATGAGGTGTCAGCGACAATGAGTGTTCCCGTGCGAGTGACTGATTCAATAATGGTAGTCATATCGAGGGGTCTTACAGCACGAGCGTCAATCACTTCAAGATCAATTCCCAAGTCGGCGAGTGCCTTGGCGGCCAGGAGGGCTTCAACTACCATGAAAGAAAATGCTGCAATTGTTGCGTCTTTCCCATGGCGACGAATCGCGGCCTTGTCAAGCTGCACGGTGTAGGGCATGGTCGGCACCTCGTCAATGATGCCATGCAGCCAGCGGTGCTCAATAAATATTACCGGGTTATCATCACGGATTGCTGCCAGCAGCATTCCCTTGGCATCATAACCACTCGACGGCATCACCACTTTGAGCCCGGGCACATGGGCGAACATGGCCTGCAAGCTTTGCGCGTGTTGTGGTCCCTGTCCCCAACCCCGTCCAACGATGACTCGAACCACCAAGGGCACACTGGCTTGGCCGGCGAACATGTAGTGCCATTTCGCGGCATTGTTTACCAACTGATCCATGCATAGTAAAGCGAAGTCTATACGCTGATGCACCATCACCGGGCGCATCCCGGAGATGGCCGCGCCGATGCAAATGCCCGTCATTCCGTTTTCAGCAAGCGGCATGTCGAACACCCGCGCCATTCCGAATCGCTCTTGCAGTCCGGAGGTAGTGCCGAAAACACCCTTGGGGTCGGGAACTCCCTCGCCGATAAGAATCACGCGTTCATCCTCGGTCATGGCCTGTTCCAGCGCTTCACGGATAGCTTCGGCTTGAGTGATTTTACGGATCGTCTCAGGCATACAGATATCCCGGCAAATCTGTTTGTTGTGGAATCCCGCCTGCCAGCGCCCCGGCAAAGGCAGTATTGATTTCTGCGGAAATTTCGCGTTCGGCATGAGCCATAAAATTTTGACCTTCATCCAGGGTGCCGAGTATTTTTGCGAGCCGGCTTACCGGACAGGCAGCCTTCCATGCTGCCACTTCAGTTTTCGGACGATAGTCCAGATCATCGTCCATATTCGGGCCACAATGCTCTCTCCAACGATAGGTCGAACATTCCAGAAAGACTGGATAACCTCCGGCTCGCAAATCGGCAACCGCGCTGCTTGCGGCATCAAATACTGCCAGAGCATCGTTACCGTCGGCAGTCACGGCTTTGCATCCGCAGGCGGTAGCCACTGTATGGATAGGGCGATCCGGTTGGCGTGTGGACAATCGCGTATAGCACGCGTAAAGATTGTTTTCGCAGACGAACAGCACGGGTAGACGATGCAGCACGGCAAAATTGATGGATTCGTACACCGCTCCTTCCTCGAACGTGCCATCGCCAAAAAATACGGTAATGACTTTATCTTCGCCGCGCAGTTTTGCGGCCCAGGCGGCGCCGACCGCCAAAGGTACAGTGGCACCGACGATAGGCACGGCACCCAGAAACCCCGCAGCCAGATCGATCATGTGCATTGATCCGCCGATACCTTTGCAACATCCCTCGGCTTTGCCGTAAATTTCTGCCAGCATGGCTGTCAGTGAGCCTCCCTTGGCGAGGTAGTGTGCATGTGCCCGATGATTGCTGAAAACCCCATCCTGTTGCCTCAGCGCCGCACACACCCCAGCGGCTACCGCCTCCTGACCGATTGACAGATGTACCGGGCAGCGCATTTCCTGCATTGGATAATGCCCGGCGATGGCTTCCTCCACACGGCGAATGCGCAGCATGGTGTGATAAAGCGATTCGATCCGACTGATGAGAAGGTGTTTCATGGCAACGCTTGGGTGGAAACAATGTTCGGTGCGTCCAGTAGCTCAAGGATGGCCTTGTGGACACTTTCCACCGAGATATGGCCAATACATGGCTCGGCTTTCGGGCAGAATGATTCCATGCAAGGTATACAATCCCATTCGAGCGGAGGTAAAATCTTTGTCAGACGTTCGCCCTCAACTTCTGTTGAAATGGTGGGGCCGAAAAGGGCGACTACGGGCTTGCCAAGTGCAAGGGCAATGTGGAGGCCGAGTGAATCGTTGGTGACGAGCACTCGGCAACTTGCAATCCATTCGATATATTCGCCAATATCGTTATCTCCCTGCTGCCAGCAAACAGAATATTGCGGTGACAGTTTGTCATGGAGACTCTTCCATTGCAATTCTGGCCAGCGCTTGAGCGGAAATTTTTTGCCTATCAGGTGATTCAGGCCCACGTCGTAGCGGATTCCTGACTGGGGACGATAGCCAAGCAAATAGGATTGCCCTGTGTATTTGTGCCCCAGCATTTCGTAGAGAATGTCAGACCAGGATTTTGCCTTCTTGCGTTTGGCCGTTGAATCAGTGGTAAAGCTCAGCGCCTCATCCGAGTAGTCGTAGGCAACCGCAGAATGCGATTGCGGATCAAGCCGGAACCCGTAGCGCCTCCACGCCGGAATACGGTCAGACACCGCGCAAATTCCAGGTTCCTTTTCAAAATTAACCACGATGTCAAACCACTCGGAGAGCAGCAGATGAGGGGTGAAGGCGTTTACTGTCAGCAGCCGATTAATATGGGTATTTCCCTTCAGCAAAGGAACACCTTTTTGATCAACCAGCCAAGTGACGTGATAATGATCGGATGGGAACAAATGCAGGATTACGGTAGTACGTAGTATATCGCCCAGACTGACAACACCGCTGCTATCCGGATCCAGCGTTTCGCTGTAGCCGGGTTTTATAATGAGAACGCGTTTGCGGTTGTGGGCAGTATCAGGGTTGGTTGTCTGCATGTTTTTTAGCTGATATTGGGGTGACTGAAAAATTGCTGCGACTGTTCCAGATTTTCGATTTTTCCATAGAGGCTGGCCGGCATCCGGATATTGCGAATCTCGACTGAAGTATGCGCGATGCCCTGGTCGTAATAGCTCTGAAAACGGTCATTCTTGACCTTGGTATCGCAGCCGATGCAACGACCGTAATGGTGGCAGGGCCGAAAAGTTTCCAGGTCGGCCATGGAAAATTCGGGGTCTAGCAGATGCCCTACGGGTACGAGACTTTGCTTGGGAAAAATCCTCGCGCCACATTCCGAATACCGGAAACCTTGCGCTTCAAGTTCTTCGAATTCCTTTACCGGCCCACCGGCAACCCAGCTTTGGTATAAATAGTAGTGGCAACCCCATACAAAGCCCAATGGATCCAGCAATAACTCAGTCGTCCGGCATTCGCAACTCAAGGTGTTCGGGTGAATACCGTTGGCGATCAGATCGGTCGAGAGTGGATACAAGTAGTGACCATAAAGCTTGCCATCGTGAATCCCTAAAAATTCTTTGGTTTCAAAAGGCACGCGCCCGGCATAAGTTGACTCCATCTCGGGAGTAACCTGATTCTGGGGATGAGCCACCATGTAAATGCCGACATCACTCTCGGCCTTGAGCGGAGATACG
>CAIQPV010000081.1 GCA_903873725.1 uncultured Nitrosomonadales bacterium | reverse complement strand
TTTGCCTATGATGGCGGAGTGCTGGCGCGTACCCCGTTGAGGTTCTATGAAATCCAGTTGCTGCATGCCTTCAACAAGAAAGTTGTGGTGATGCCTTATGGGGGGGATGTTCATATATTGCAACTCATGCGCAACCAAGTATACAAATTCGGCCAACTTTATCACTATAAACACAATTCGGTATACAACATCGGGCGGATAAGGCGCTGGGTCGATTATTTCAGCACCCATGCGGATTTCTGCATTGGTTCGGTTAACTTGGATGGTTTATATCGCTACGATCTTTTGCCCGTCAGTTATATTTCCATTGACTGCGACCAATGGTGTCCGCCGGAACGTTATAAGTACAAAAACAATGGTAAGGATGGTCCCGTTTCCATCGTGCATTCGCCCAACCACCGCATCATAAAGGGCACTGATTATGTCATTGCGGCGGTGGACAGATTGAAGCGCGAGGGTTATCAGATTGAGTTCCACCTGCTTGAGGGAATGAAGAATACAGAAGTGCAGCGCATTCTGAGGGAGGGGGACATTCTGGTGGAACTGCTGGTTTGCGGCTATGGGTTGTCAGGCATGGAGGGCATGGCGCTGGGGAAGCCGGTGATCAGCAACTTTCAGGGCGATACCTCAGTGCTCCGATACTATTCTTATTTCGACGAATGCCCCATTGTTCAGGCAAACATTGATACGATTTATGAAAAACTGAAGTGGCTGGTTGAAAACCCTGACATAAGAAAAGAAATTGGCGAGGCGAGCCGACGCTATGCGGAAAAATATCACTCCTATCTGAGCCAGCAGATTATGTGGGGACAAATATATAAGCAAATATGGCATGGTGAAGAAGTGGATTTGATGCTTTTATATCACCCGCTGCTTGGAAATTATACGAAGCTGTACAACGAAGCCCTAATGGAAAAGGCTGCGGCGAAGACATCAAGGCAACTAATTCAGTCACATTGAGGTCGCACTAATGTCACACGCTAGCATGTTGCGAACAGCTTCTTTTATGCCTTCAGATATTAAGTTTTCCCGAGGAAAAATTTGACTACTCCTGTTATAGAGATTAAGGATCTCCACAAAACGTTCAGGCTGTATCCCGACCTTGTGCGCTCCCGGTTGAAGCAGCATATCTTCGTCTGGAATAAATACTATCGGGAGAAAGCCGCGCTGGATGGTATCAATCTCACGATCAACAAGGGGGAGGTTGTCGGGGTCATTGGCCCGAATGGCGCGGGCAAGTCTACGCTACTCAAGATTATTGCAGGAATCTCATATCCTACGCGCGGCCAGGTTAGCGTGAAAGGGAGCGTTGTGGCGGTGCTTGCGTTGGGGCTGGGATTCCATCCGCGTTTGAGTGGTCTGGAAAATATCGAGCTTGCGGGCATGATGCTCGGCATGACGCGCGAAGATATTCGGCGCAGACGGGATTGGATCATCGACTTTGCCGAATTGAGCGAGTACATCTCACAACCCATGAATGCATACTCCTCCGGCATGCGGGCGAGGTTGTCTTTCGCGGTGGCCGCTTGTCAGGAACCGGACATCCTGATTATCGATGAGGCGCTTGCGACAGGGGATATCCGGTTTGTGCAAAAGTGCACGGGCCGGATTCAGGAGATTACGCAAACCGGTACGACCGCTCTTTTTGTATCCCACAGCATTTGGAGTATCAAGCGACTTACCAGTCGTTGCATTCTCGTTGATGGAGGTCGGATCGTTGACGATGGTGACACGGCTGAGGTGGCTGATCGGTACTATGAGCTTATGTTGAAAAACGAAGTGCTGGAACCCAGGCACGATAATGTTTCTACTGAAGAATTCGTCGGAACAGGTGAAGTGCGCATGCAACGAGTTGACTTGCGCGACGCGTCTGGGCTTAGACAACAGATCGTCAATCCCGGTGAGCCAGTTACCTTGATGCTTGAGCTGGCATCGCAGCGGGATTTCGGAAATGTGGGCCTGGCAGTT
>CAIQPV010000080.1 GCA_903873725.1 uncultured Nitrosomonadales bacterium | reverse complement strand
TCGACGGCAAAAAATGGTATTGACTGAGGGGACGTGGTCGAGGATACTTCGATAAGTGCACTTGGATTTCCTATCCTTACTCAATGCTTCCTTCGCCAAGGTTGCGGATCATATGCGCAACCGGGCGGAACAGGCATAAAAAGAAAGTTTAGCTAACCAATTACGCAATGATTTATCTGTGCCCTGCAGATTAATCAGATAGTCCATGCCCCCTCGCTCAATGCTACAATTCGTTTCTGCAAATTTTCTTCTTAATTAAAGGTCTTGCACCATGAGTTTGAATAAAGTTCCATCAGGAAAAGATTTACCCGACGACTTCAACGTGGTCATCGAAATACCCATGCACGGAGATCCTGTGAAATATGAAATTGACAAGGAATCCGGAGCAATTTTTGTTGACCGTTTCATGAATACCGCGATGCACTATCCGTGCAACTATGGCTACATTCCTCATACATTGTCTGACGATGGCGACCCGGTGGACGTGCTGGTAATTACCCCCGTTCCGCTACTGACTGGAGTTGTAGTGCGTTGCCGCCCACTGGCAGTGCTGAAGATGGAAGACGAGTCCGGACAGGACGCAAAGTTGCTGGCAGTGCCGGTTGACAAACTCTCCACGCTTTACCGTGGATTGAAGAATTACACTGAACTGCCGGAAATCACGCTCAAGCAAATCTCCCATTTCTTTGAACATTACAAAGACCTCGAACCCAATAAATGGGTAAAAATTGGCGGCTGGTACGGTATCGAGGAAGCCCGCGCCGAAATCATGGCCGGAGTCGCAAACTATCAGAACGCCCCGAACAAACCGGAGTTCTAAAAATTACAGGAAAACAATGTGACAGCACGAATAATTGATGGCAAGGCCATCGCACAAGAAGTCCGCGCCGAATGGAAAGTGCGCGCGGATGCCTTGAAAGCACGCGGGATTACACCCGGTCTGGCGGTCATTATCGTCGGCGAAGATCCCGCTTCCAAGGTATATGTCGCAAACAAGGTAAAGGCTTGTGCCGAACTGGGGTTGCACTCAGAGCACATCGTTCTGTCTGCCGACACCAGCGAAGCAACACTGCTGGAAAAAATCGCTGGGCTGAATGCCGATCCAATAATTCATGGTATTTTGGTGCAACTTCCCGTACCCAAACACATAGACAGCGATAAGGTTCTCAAAGCCATCAACCCGGAAAAAGATGTAGACGGCTTCCACCCGATGAACGTCGGCGCGCTGGTCATCGGCAACACCTTGCTGCCGCCCTGCACCCCATACGGCGCAATGAAGCTGCTGGAAAAATGCGGCGTCGAAATCGGCGGAAAACACGCCGTGGTGGTGGGCCGCAGTAATATCGTCGGCAAACCGATGGCACTGATGCTGCTGCAAAAAAATGCCACCGTCACCATCTGCACCTCCAAGACCGTTGACCTTGCCAAATTCACCCGCGATGCCGATATTCTCGTGGTCGCTACCGGCAAGGCTAAGATGATCACCGGCGACATGATTAAACCGGGCGCAGCAGTAATAGACGTAGGCATCAATCGCATGCCCGATGGAAAATTATGCGGCGATGTGGATTTCGATAGCGCCAAGGAAGTGGCAGGCTGGATTACTCCCGTCCCCGGCGGTGTCGGCCCCATGACCATTACTATGCTGGTTGCGAATACGGTGCAGGCAGCGGAACGCGCGGCGAAGTAACGGCGACATTGTCACGCTGCTATCGTACTATCGTCGCGCATCCGCAACGCTTCTTCAATATCCACCGCCACAACATGCGATACACCGCGTTCCTGCATGGTCACGCCGACCAGTTGCTGCGCCAGTTCCATAGTAAGTTTGTTGTGGCTGATAAAGATGAACTGTGTCTGCACGGCCATTTTCTTGACGAGATTGCACAGCCGCTCGGTGTTGGTATCGTCCAGCGGCGCATCCACTTCGTCCAGCAGGCAGAATGGGGCCGGGTTAAGCTGGAATAACGAGAACACCAGCGCAATCGCAGTCAGCGCTTTTTCGC
>CAIQPV010000079.1 GCA_903873725.1 uncultured Nitrosomonadales bacterium | reverse complement strand
CGGATATGGTTTGGTTCAGCCGTAAAATTAGGATTAAGTGCCACTCCAGTCGCTCTCGGCCACTTGCCGTCTTGTCTGGACTGGAAAAAGACAGAATCACCCCTGTCCGGCATGAAATCACCCGCCAAGTCGGTGACATGGAAAAAACGCTCAACGCCGTCCTGCCCACGGATAAACCCGTAGCCTTTGCTGTTTGAAAACCACTGGACGGTTCCCTCTTGGACAGGGGAAGCTTGGCCTTGTTTTGTCGTCAATCGCACCTGGATTCTCACACCTTCTATTCTTGCCCAGACAATATTTTTTTCCTAGGCAGGTCATACTGTCAACAGAAACTTTTGGCGAAATATGAAGTTATCCAAACATGACCGATTTGCGGAGATTACTGTCCGTTTAAGACATCTTGCAAGCGATTGCTTCCTAGGCAAACCACAATGAAGCCTTTTCCTTTTGTTGGTTTCTTTATGCCTAACAATCGTGACAAGGGCAAAAGAGGCTCGTGTTGAAGAGAATTTAACCAAAATGACATGCATAATAGGCCGTTTCAAATCTGGAGACTCGAATGGGCATACAAAGTCAGACACCAAACTGCCTAGTGATCGACTTCCGCGACCCGGCCCAAGTTTCGGGGTGGAACCCAGTCAACGACCGGGTAATGGGCGGCGTGTCAACGAGCCAAGCCACGGCAACGATTGATGGCATGGTCTTCAGCGGTGTGGTTTCGTTGGAGAACAATGGGGGATTTGCCTCGATACGTGCCTTGCCCTGCGAATACGGGCTGGCGGGCGCAATCGCCCTCGTTTTGCGGGTGCGGGGTGACGGCAAAGCCTACAAATTCGGGATGCGAACCGACGAAGCGTATGACGGTGTGCAGTATCAGATACTTTTTGCCACGCAGGCTGGCGAGTGGCGGGACATCCGTCTGCCAATCAACGAATTCCATTCCACCTTGCGGGGCCGCATGGTGCAAGCACCAACCCTAGACCCGGCTCGCATACAGGTATTCGGCTTGTTGATTTCCGACCGGCAGGCTGGCCCGTTCCGGCTTGTGGTAAAATCCATTCAAGTGCAGTTTTGATCTCCAGTTTTAACGGATGGTAGTTCTGGAAAGATGTTGCTAATTTGGGACTCTCATTGCTGCCTCTTGCCGCGAAAGTGCTGCAATTCGCTCTGTCAGGTGTGGGCAAATCAATACAAAATGCCATCATTTAAGGCAGGGAAACCATAAATTTGAGGCGATACAACGCAATCTTGAAAAAGTTCACTTGCAAATTGATTTTTTACATTCAAAATCCCCTCAAGGCTGATCCTAAATTTTAATAGGGTTGGAAAGTCGCGGGTCTAATTGAACAATAGAAAGCCGGACTGCCGGGTGTGACAGCGTTAAAGTCACGCAAGGTGGTCTGGCTTTATCTTTTTTTGGTTCAAAGGGACACAGAGTCACCTTTTGGGAGAGAGCCTAGCCTTGGCAACGGATGCTTTACCGAGCATCCTGTTTGCATAGTGCTTGTCGAAGTGCGGCGTTATTGAAGTACCCATTTGTAGAATTAATCAGAGGGGAGTATGTCTGCGTTGTCCCGGTTTAACCTATCAGTCGATTGGAAACATTTTTTCAATCAGTCCGGCTTCTCCATTTCATCGGCCTCTTTCATGGCTGTGCTGTTTCTGCTATATTCAGCCTTTCAAATTACCGCCGTTGCCGCCCAGCCCAACCTAACTGTCACCCTCTCCGGTAAAGGTCGCGTCAACTCCACTAGCCCAAGCAGTCCACTCATCAACTGCCCGATCACTTGCAGCGGGGAATGTCCGCCCGCCGCCTCTGTCACCCTGTCTGCCACCCCGGAATTCGGTTGTGTGTTTAGCAGTTGGGGAGGTGATTGCAGTGGAACTCTTGCCTGCCAACTGAACTTAGATCAAACCAAAGTCGTCAGCGCCTCATTCACTCGCAAGGATAATTTGATCTTGGATTTTGTCAAGCAGGGGATTTGACATTACAACAGAACAACAGGATTGTGGGATAGACTGTACAAGTTAAATGCCGAACAAATCATTGCCGCTGATTTGGAGGGTAACGGTAAAACAGATGTTGTCATCAACTTTGGAGCCCCTTATGGAATGTGGACATTGATGAACAATCAAATTTGGGTAAAGTTACTTGGACTTTCACCCATCAACATCGCCGCGGTTTTGGTTCCGATGGACTCTGGCAATGGACGGACAACAAAGATTGGGTAAGCGTCCATAAGATGGCTGTTATCGCCATGACCTCTGGCGATTTTGACGGCAATGGGCAAGAAGACATCGCCATCAGCTTCAGTGCCTCATCCGGTCTTTGGTACAGGCTAAATGGTAAAGCTTGGGTCAAAGTGCATAATCTATCGCCGGTCAATATCGTCGCAGCCGATCTGGACGGATAGGGGTAGGGAAGGCTCACGCCTCCCCTCCCTGCTAACCGTGCGGGGGCGGTTTCCCAGCATGCGCGCAGTCGACTACAATTGCTAACCACTAGCTTGCGGTCATGAGTGACGGCATTTGAATGGACATCTAGTTAAATTTTCCTTGTATTTTTATCAGAATATTATATTTTTATTCAAAATAGCATCTGGCATTGCGCCGGAAATCCGCCTTTTATGCTGAGCCTTCCGGACTTTATTGTGTTTTATCCACCGAAATATAAGGGGCTTTTCATGTCCACAACGATTCAATCACTAGCCCGTAAGCTGTTGTGGCCTAGCCTATTCTGCCTGTGCTTTCTGACTTTGCCATTCATGGCGCAAGCAGGGCAGGACACCCAAGCCGAATGCCTGTTCAACTGGGCGGAAAAAAACTATGCCTCCCTTTTCGCCCCGTCGGGCACTCCGACGGTATTCTCGACGGATTCAACCTCACGCCATTACTCCGCAACTAACGCCAACCTTCGCGTTTCCACAGCGAACAATCATGTCTACTATCAGGGGCCGGATGGCGCAGAGCAGGATGTTGGCTCGCTCTCCGACTGGTTGCCCAAGGCCGGATGCCCGCTTCCCCCGTCCATGCCCGAATGCCTGTTCAACTGG
>CAIQPV010000078.1 GCA_903873725.1 uncultured Nitrosomonadales bacterium | reverse complement strand
GCGCAGGCCGGAATCCAGTTTAAAGAAAAAACTCCCCGTAATGCGGGGCAAGACCCAAAGGCATATTTGATAAACCCGCTGGATTCCGGCCTGCGCCGGAATGACCAAACTTGTATTCTCAGGAACATTTACAATGTTTTATTCCAGAGCAACTTCTCGCGCAAGGTATTGTAATAGCTATGCCCCACAGGATGCAGCAGGCAGATCGGCGCCGGGTAGCGGGTGACTTCGATCTTATCGTTGCCCAACGAATCGAAATAACTGTGACTATCAAAACGCACACGCACGTTGGAGGTGCGGTGCATCACGATCTCTATCTGCGATTCTCCCTTGACCACAATAGGGCGGTTACTCAAGGTGTGCGGACATACCGGCACCAGTTCGATCACATCCAGACCGGGATGCAGGATAGGGCCGCCGGATGACAGGGCGTAGGCAGTGGAGCCAGTCGGGGTCGCCACCAGCAAACCGTCGGCACGCTGGTTATAGAGGTAATCACCGTCTATGCGCACCTCGAACTCGATCATGTTGCCGGCATTGTCGCGATGCACCGCCACCTCGTTGAGCGCGAGCGCATAATAGATCTCCTTCCCGGCACGGAAGACGCGTGTGGCCAGCATCATGCGCTGCTCGGTAACGTATTTGCCCTCCAGCATGGCTTCAATGGTCTGCTGCATGGTGTCGAGCGAAATATCGGTGAGGAAACCCAATCGCCCCTGATTCACCCCTACCAGAGGAATACCGAATGGAGCCAGCGTGCGCGCAATGTTCAGCATGGTGCCGTCGCCGCCCAGCACGATGGCCAAGTCTATCACCCTCTCCATCTTGCCCAGCGGGACGACGCGGTAGGGATTTTCATTGATGTGCTCGGCAGTCAGTGCATCCACCACAACCGCAAAACCTTTCCCGGACAGGAAAGCGGCCAGCCGCAACACCGACCCGGTAATCTCCGGCGTCTTGTATTTGCCGATCAGCGCAATAGTTTTAAAAGGAAATTTCATGGGCGCGATTAAACCATATTGCCCATTGATTGACAAAGAAACTAACTCACAATGGTAGAATATCCACATGCTCAACGACCGCGCGCAAATTCTGCTCAAAACCCTGGTGGATCGCTATATCACCGACGGCCAGCCGGTGGGTTCGCGCGCATTGCAACAATTTTCCGGCCTGGAAGTCAGTTCTGCCACCATCCGCAACGTGATGGCCGACCTCGAAGAAATGGGGCTGGTAAGCAGCCCCCATACCTCCGCAGGGCGGGTTCCGACAGCACTGGGCTATCGTTTGTTCATCGACACCCTGATGGTGGTGCAACCGATGGACAGCGTGCGCGTGCAACAACTCGAACTCCAATTGCAGCCGGACTACCCATCGCGCCTGCTTACCCAGGCATCCAACCTGCTGTCCGAACTCACCCATTTCGCAGGCGTGGTGGCTACCCCCAAGCGTAGCGCTTTCACGGTGCGCCAGATCGAATTTTTGCGGCTGTCTGAAAAACGCGTCCTGCTGATTATCGTCATGCCGGATGGCGAAGTGGAGAACCGCGTTTTGGTGACGCACAAGGATTACAGTCAATCGCAGCTCACCGAGGCGGGTAACTTTTTGAGCCAGCACTACGCCGACTGCCCGTTTCAGGATATCCATCAACGGGTGCAGGCCGAGTTGCACCAGTTGCAACATGACATGACAGCGTTGTTGAGTGCGGCAATGGCGGCAAGCGATGCGGCCATTGCGCGCAAAAACGAGGATTATGTCATCAGCGGCGAGCGCAATCTGCTGCATATCAATGATCTTTCTTCCAACATGAACCAGTTGCGCGGCCTGTTCAATGTGTTCGAGCAAAAGACCGAATTGCTGCAATTGCTTGATGTCAGCCGCCACGCGCCCGGCGTGCATATTTTTGTCGGCAGCGAATCCGGGTTGGCAGGACTGGATGAGTGCAGCGTAGTCAGCGCACCTTACGCCAGTGATGGACAAATTGTCGGCACGCTGGCGGTAGTCGGACCCAAGCGTATGAATTACGAAAAAGTAATCCCGATTGTGGATATTACCGCCAAGCTGGTCAGCAATGCGCTGTCGCAGCATTAAAATATGAGCTACCTGACTGAACCCTCATTCACCCACGGCACCCCGGAAAAAACTGCAGTGCTGCTGGTCAACCTCGGTACGCCGGAAGCGCCCACTGCGCAGGCGTTACGTCCCTACCTCAAAGAATTCCTGAGCGATCCGCGCGTTATTGAAATTCCCAAGCCAATCTGGTGGCTGATTCTCAACGGGTTCATCCTCAACACCCGCCCGAAGAAATCGGCGGAGAAATATGCGCGTATCTGGATGCCGGAAGGTTCGCCGCTCAAAGTGCATACCGAGCGCCAGAGCGCGTTGCTGCAAGGTTACCTGGGCGAAAAAGCCAAAGGGATCGTGGTTGACTACGCCATGCGCTATGGCAATCCCTCCATACCCGGCGTGTTGGCAAAATTGAAAGCACAAAACTGCCAGCGCATCCTGCTTGTACCTATGTATCCGCAATACGCTGCCAGTACCGTCGCCACTGCATGTGATGCCGTATTCACAGCTTTGCAACACATGCGCAATGCCCCCGCGTTGCGCACCATCAAGCACTACCACGACCATCCCGGTTACATCAAAACGATGGCGCAAAATATTCGCGATTACTGGACGTTGCACGGACGCCCCGATAAATTGGTGATGAGCTTCCACGGACTGCCGCGTTTCTCGCTGGATAAGGGCGACCCCTATCATTGCGAATGCCAGAAGAGCGGACGCCTGATAGCCGAAGAATTGGGGCTGAACAAAGAGCAATACCTGATCACTTTCCAGTCGCGCTTCGGTCGTGCCGAGTGGCTGAAACCCTATACTGCCGCTACTCTCGATGAACTGGGTAAAAAGAAAACCCGGCGCGTGGATATGGTATGCCCCGGCTTCGTGGCCGATTGCCTGGAAACGCTGGAAGAGATCGCTCTGGAAGTGCGCGAAGATTTCCTGCATGCAGGCGGCGGTGAATACCACTACATTCCCTGCCTCAACGAGCGCCCGGACTGGATACACACACTGACTGATTTAGTGCTGGATAACCTGCATGGCTGGTTGGACAGGGAGGATATGGTGGAACTGGAACAGGGCAGGTTGAGAGCGTTGGCTTTGGGGGCGAAGAAGTGAAATGGCCGGCTGCGACCGGGGTAGGCCGGCTCCCTGATAAAGTTGTAACTGTTAATCCTAAAAACCTCAGTTGATGGGTTCGTAGGTGCGAATT
>CAIQPV010000077.1 GCA_903873725.1 uncultured Nitrosomonadales bacterium | reverse complement strand
TGTTCCAGAATTTCAACCGCAGGCAATATCTTGCCTTCGAGAAATTCGAGGAAGGCTCCACCGGCGGTGGAGATGTAAGATACCTTGTCATAAATGTCGTATTTCTGTATCGCGGCAATGGTGTCGCCGCCACCGGCCAAGGTGAATGCCTTGGTATTGGCTATCGCCATAGCGATGGTCTTGGTTCCTGCGCCGAATTGGTCGAACTCGAATACGCCGACCGGACCGTTCCAAACTACCGTACCCGCTTTCATGATAATGTCGGCTAGTTCCTGGGCAGATTTCGGACCGATGTCAAAAATCATGTCATCGTCAGCCACGTCATTTGCACTCTTCTGCACCGCAGGTTCGTTGGCGTCAAATTTTTTGCCGCACACCACATCCACGGCGATAGGAATGGTCGCGCCACGGGCGGTCATTTTTTTCATCAGCGCCTGTGCGGTAGGCACCAGATCATCTTCGCATAGCGACTTGCCGACATTCTTGCCCGCAGCCTTCAGGAAGGTATTGGCAATGCCGCCGCCGACTACCAGTTGTTCGCATTTCTCGGATAGAGATTCCAGTACTGTCAATTTGGTGGAAACCTTGGAACCGCCGACGATAGCTACCATCGGGCGAGCCGGGTTGAGCAGAGCCTTGGTTAAGGCAGCCAATTCTTCCGTAAGCAAAATACCGGCTGCCGCTACCGGCGCATACTTTGCCACGCCGTGAGTTGAGGCCTCTGCACGGTGCGCCGTACCGAATGCGTCCATCACGAACACATCGCACAATGCGGCATATTTTCTTGCAGTTTCTTCCAGACTCTTTTTTTCGCCCTTGTTGAAACGGCAATTTTCCAGCAATACCAATTCGCCTTCGGCAACCTCAAAGCCGCCATTAACCCAATCCTTGATCAGACGCACAGGTTTGCCAAGCGAGGCTGCAATCACGTCCGCTACCGGCTTGAGCGAATTTTCTTCGGAATAAACACCTTCTTCCGGACGTCCCAAGTGGGAAGTTACCATCACCCGCGCACCGGCTTTCAGCGCGAAATTAATGGTCGGCATTGAAGCGGTGATACGTGCATCTGAAGTGACCTTGCCATCCTTGACAGGCACGTTGAGATCTGAGCGGATCAGGACGCGCTTGCCCTTGAGATCCAGATCGGTCATTTTGATAACGGACATTTTTTTCTCCTAAGAAGGCGTGAAAAGTGAAGATGAAGCTGTGAAACGTGAAACGGGTGTGGCGTTTCACCTTTCACTTTTCACGTTTCACCCAGTTATTTAGCTACGTGCTGCACCAGACGCAACATGTTACAGGTGTAGCCATACTCGTTGTCATACCAGGCAACAACCTTGACGAATGTGCTGTCCAGGGCAATACCGGCATCGGCGTCGAACACAGACGGAGCGCTCATGCCACGGAAATCGGTGGCAACCACTTTTTCCTCGGTATAGCCCAACACACCCTTCATCGAGCCTTCGGAAGCCGCTTTCATCGCCTTGCAGATATCTTCGTAGGAAGCTTCCTTGTTCAACTCGACAGTCAGGTCAACTACGGACACGTCCGAAGTCGGTACGCGGAATGCCATGCCGGTGAGTTTTTTATTCAGCTCGGGGATAACCTTGCCTACAGCTTTGGCGGCGCCGGTAGAAGACGGAATGATGTTTTCCAGAATGCCGCGACCTCCGCGCCAATCCTTGTTGGATGGGCCGTCAACGGTCTTTTGGGTTGCCGTGGCAGCATGCACTGTAGTCATCAGGCCGCGCTTGATACCCCAGTTGTCATTCAGTACCTTGGCGACAGGGGCCAGGCAATTGGTGGTACAGGAAGCAGCAGAAACGATGGTTTCGCCGGCGTATTTGTCGTGGTTCACTCCGTATACGAACATGGGGGTGTCGTCTTTGCTTGGTGCAGACTGGACCACCTTTTTGGCACCCGCAGTGATGTGTGCCTGACAGGATTCTTTGGTCAGGAAGAAGCCGGTACAGTCAATTACGAGGTCAGCGCCCACTTCGTACCACTTCAGTTCGGCGGGATTTTTGACCGCAGACAGACGTATCTTCTTGCCATTAACCACCATGTTGCCTCCATCAATCGAGACATCTCCGTTAAAACGGCCATGGACTGAGTCGTACTTGAGCATGTAAGCCAGATAGTCCGGCTCAAGCAAGTCATTGATAGCAACAATCTCGATGTCTTTGAAGTCTTTTGCGACTGCGCGAAATACCATACGTCCGATACGGCCGAAGCCGTTTATCCCTACTTTAATTGCCATGATTTTCTCCTTGGAAGTTGAACTGATGATCTTTTATTGGATCGCCAAGACACAAACCATTCTGCGCCTTGGCTATGAAAGTTGTGTTACAGGACTCCTTTTACCGTTTTGACGACATTCTCAACGGTAAAACCAAAGTGCTTGAACAATTCGCCGGCCGGGGCGGATTCGCCGAAACAATCCATACCCACCACTGCACCTTCCAGACCGACGTATTTATGCCATAAGCCTGTTACACCCGCTTCTACCGCAACGCGCTTGACACCCTTGGTCAATACGCTGTCCTTGTAAGCCTGATCCTGGCGGTCAAAAACATTGGTCGAAGGCATCGATACCACACGCACGTTAACGCCCTCGGAAGACAGAGCGGCTTGTGCCTTGATGGCCAAGTCCACTTCGGAACCCGTGGCAATAATGATAGCTTGCGGCTTGCCATTGGCAGCTTCGGACAACACATAGCCACCTTTGCGGATATTGGCGATCTGCGCTGCATCGCGCTTCTGGAAATTAAGGTTCTGGCGGCTGAAAATCAGCGAAGTCGGGCCGGTACTGCGTTCAACCGCTGCGACCCAGGATACGATGGATTCGACGGTATCGCATGGGCGCCAGACATCCATGTTTGGAATGAAGCGCAGTGTGGTAGTCTGCTCGACCGGCTGGTGGGTCGGGCCGTCTTCGCCCAAGCCGATGGAGTCATGCGTGAATACAAAGATTACGCGTTGTTTCATCAGTGCCGACATGCGCAAGGCATTGCGCGCATATTCCGAAAACATCAGGAAAGTGCCCCCAAACGGCAGCAAGCCACCATGGAGCGCCATACCATTCATAATGTGCGACATACCAAACTCGCGCACGCCGTAGCTGATGTAATTGCCGGGCTTGGAACCGCTAACATGCCGGGCGCCTGTCCAGTTGGTCAGGTTGGAACCGGTCAGGTCGGCAGAACCGCCCAGGAATTCCGGCAGCGCCGGAACCAGTGCATTGATAGCGTTTTGCGAAGCCTTGCGGGTGGCGATGGTTTCGCCCTTTTCGTTGGTTTGCGCAATCGCCTTTGCGGCGTGATCTGCCCAATTGGCAGGCAAATCGCCTTTCATGCGGCGCTCGAACTCGGCAGCCTCGGCAGGGAAAGCCGCACGATATTCTGCAAATTTGTTGTTCCACAGTTTTTCCAGTCCTTCACCCTTGGTGCGGGCGTCCCATGCCTCATAGACGTGCCGGGGAATTTCAAACGGAGGATAGTTCCAGCCGATGTGTGCGCGGGTTGCGGCAACTTCGGCATCGCCCAGCGCCGCGCCATGCACGTCGTGCGTACCTTCCTTGTTCGGCGAACCGGCGCCGATAATGGTCTTGCAGCAGATCAGAGTAGGCTTGTCGGTGACAGCTTTGGCCGCATTAATTGCCTGGTTAATCGCTTCCGGATCATGCCCTTCAACATCGGCAATGACATGCCAGCCGTAAGCTTCGAAACGCTTGGGTGTGTTGTCGGTAAACCAGCCGCCCACATGACCGTCGATGGAAATGTCGTTGTCATCCCAGAACGCGATCAGCTTGCCCAGCCCCCAAGTGCCGGCCAAGGCGCAGGCTTCGTGCGAGATACCTTCCATCATGCAACCGTCGCCCATGAACACATAAGTGTGATGGTTTACGATTTCATGGCCCGGGCGATTGAATTCATTCGCCAGCAATTTTTCAGCCATGGCCATACCCACGGCATTGGTAATGCCTTGACCGAGCGGGCCGGTGGTGGTTTCCACTCCGACGGTATAACCGTACTCCGGGTGACCCGGAGTCTTGGAATGCATCTGGCGGAAGCGTTTTATTTCTTCCATGGGCAAGTCGTAACCGGACAGGTGCAGCAAGGCATAAACCAGCATCGAACCATGCCCGTTGGATTGCACAAAGCGGTCACGGTCAGCCCATTTAGGGTTGGACGGATTGTGACGCAAGTGGTGATTCCACAACACCTCGGCGATCTCTGCCATCCCCATCGGTGCGCCGGGATGTCCGGAATTGGCTTTCTGCACAGCGTCCATCGCCAAGGCACGAATTGCGCCGGTAGTGTCATTAAACTTGGGGGGTCTTACATTACGCATCATAGCCATCTTACGGTCTCCTGAACGTCTCTGAAACGGGTTGGATTATTATAATTCTAATAGGCAAATGCTGATTATGCCGCACTGCCATGTTTTGGGCAACAGACCCTTTGGAAGTCCGGTTGCGAACACCATAATGAAAACATGGAATATGTGTCCACATTATCGATGGGAAGACCTTATTATCGATGGGAAGACCTTGCTGCATATAGTCTGAAAATCATCTAGCCGACCTCCCACCGCCGAGGGCGATGGGGTTAAAGTGAGTTTGCGAACTTGCGATAACCACAGGAGGTCGACATCATGAAGTATAGCGGAATTGATTTGCATTCGAACAACAGTGTAGTCACGGTAACCGATGAAACAGACAGGGTCGTTGCGGAAAAGCGAATACCGAATGATCTATCGAGGATTATTCAATTTCTTTTGCCATGGCGTGAAGAGTTGGCGGGTGTTGTTGTGGAATCCACCTACAACTGGTACTGGCTGGTTGACGGATTACAGGAGGCAGGATTTGTGGTGAAACTAGCCAACACCGGGGCCATCAAAAAATACGATGGGCTCAAGCATAGCGGCGATGAGGCCGATGCGCGGCATCTGGCGCAACTATTGCGATTGAACATCCTGCCCACCGGTTTCATCCTACCGCCTGAACAGCGTGCACTACGCGATCTGGCAAGGAAGCGCATGCAACTGGTGCGTAGCCGCACCAGCCACATCCTCGCTATCGAAAACATCGCGGCGCGACAACGCGGCATGAAAATCAATAGCAACCAGGTAAAGCGCCTTACCGCTGACGAGGTGGATCAAATGGAATTCACGGGTGATGTCGGGTTGGCGATCAAAAGCAACCTCGCGGTGGTCATTACGCTTAACGCGCAAATCGACCTGCTGGAAAAGCGTCTTCAAGAAAAGATGAACGAGCGGGCTGAATTTGCCTTGCTGTCCAGCGTACCGGGAATCGGTCGCATACTGGCAACCATCATCTTGCTGGAGATTGGATTCATAGGGCGATTTGCGGATGTGGGCAACTTTGCATCGTATGCACGCTGCGTCGATAGCCAGCACATGAGCAACGGCAAAAAGAAAGGTGAAGGCAACACCAAGAACGGCAACAAGTATCTGGCTTGGGCTTTTGTTGAAGCAGCCAACTTCGCGTTACGTTTCAATGCCGAAGCCAAGCGATTTTACGAACGCAAGAAAGCAAAGACGAACACCGTGGTGGCGATCAAGGCACTCGCCCACAAGCTGGCACGGGCGTGTTACCACATCCTGAAGGAGGGAAAGCCATTTGATGTGACGCGCTGCTTCGCATGAGTTTCGACGGCAACGGCAAGCCCGACATGGGGTCTGGACGATGAGCCATGAGTCTGAATGGAATGCCGTTCGCCGTCACCCGAGCAGTAAAACGAGTCGCCTGCAACGCGAGCCATCAAGGGGTTGGCACCAAAGTATCGGCAGCCACGAGTCTGTGATGAAATCAATTGGACGCGAAGCGGCACCAACGTTCTTCTGGGACGGCAAAGGCCGTCAGGGCGAAAGCAAAACACCGCTGATCGCTTGATCCTGATGGGTGACTGGCGCGATTCGTTCGCAGCCATGATTTGAAGAAACGGGTGCGGTTCACTAGCTGCAAAGGAATGTAGAAATTGAAACGGCAGCTTGCGCTGCCGTGGGGTTTGTTTACTTACTTGACACAGGTCGGCTAATGGGTGACACCATGGCAACCCGGCAATGCCCTGTCAACCTAATCGTTTTCAGGAAGCTTTTTGGCAAACTTGATATTGAGTTGTTTCAACTTGCGATATAGGTGAGTACGTTCCAAACCCACGTTCTGCGCTACTCGAACCATGTTGCCGTTCTCTTTCTGCATGTGGTGGTTGAAATACAGGGTATCGAAATAGTCACGCGCCTCGCGCAGTGGGAGATCGAGCGGCAGAAAAAATTGCGGCGCGGTATCCGCAGCTTCGCCATGAACGGGTGGACGGAGGTGGGGCGCGCCTTGCCGGATCGCTTTGGCAACAGTATCCAGCAGTTTCTGCAACGCAACGGGCTTTTCCATGAAATCCACCGCGCCGATGCGCGTCGCTTCAACTGCGGTTTCTATAGTGCCGTGGCCGGACATCATGATCACCGGCATGGTCAACAAACCTTCTGATACCCATTCCTTGAGTAGCGTTACGCCATCGGTATCCGGCATCCAAATGTCCAGCAACACCAGATCGGGAGCCAGTTTTTTGCGGAAGTCGCGCGCTTGGGCCGCATTCTCCGCCACTGTGACGTGATAGCCTTCGTCGAACAGAATTTCCGAAAGCAACTCGCGTATACCAATTTCATCATCCACCACCAAAATTTCTTTGGCTGCCATTATGCGACCTCCATCAACAAAGGTAAGACCACACTCACCCGGGTGCCGCCTTCCTTCAGGTTTTCAATGGCAATGCTCCCGCCATGTTCTTCAACGATTTTTTTAACGATCGCCAGCCCCAGCCCGGTTCCTTTGGATTTTGTCGTTACATAAGGTTCAAAAGCCCGCGTCAGTAAATTTTCAGGAAAACCGTTGCCGTTATCCTGTACGTATAATTGCAGCATCCTGGCCTTATCCGCCGTACTCAGAATGATTTCAGGATTGGCAATGTCCTGCAATTCGTCCTGTGCATTTTGCAACAGGTTGTGGATCACCTGTCTCAAGCGCGTCGCGTCGCCTTTCACCCAGGCATGCTCCGCATCCGGACGCAAGGTGATCGGGCAATTGTTCGCCTCGTAAAGGCCGAGTACTTCGCGCAACAACTGGTGCATGTCCAGCGCCGCCAACTTGGGCGCCGGCGCACGCGCATAATCGGAAAACTCCATCACCATGTTCTTCATGGCCGATACTTGACTGACTATCGTTTGCGTGGCCCGCTGCAACAACTGAGCATCACCCTTGTCCAGTTTCGCACTCAGCTTGTGCTGCAAACGCTCGGCTGAAAGCTGGATGGGCATCAGCGGGTTCTTGATTTCGTGAGCCAGGCGGCGCGCCACTTCGCCCCATGCTGCCTGGCGTTCGGCCTGCAACAAATGAGTAATATCGTCAAACACCACAACATAGCCGTTTTCCACCGCCGTCTCCAGCCGTGTCCCGCGCATCAGCAGCATCTGGTTGCCATTCTTGCTGAGCCGCTCAATTTGGCGTTGCCATTCGTTGCCCGGGGTTTCGTCAAATGCCTGGACCACCGCTTCGCAAAAAGGCCGCAGCAAAGAGTGACGGATGGCGATTTCCGTCAGGAGTATTCCCTGCATGTCCGGCAACGGCGCATCCAGTATCTGCACCGCGCTACCGTTTACAGTACGCAACCGGAACTGTTCGTCTACCACCAGCACCCCGGAAGACAAGTGCGCCAGTACGCTTTCCAGGTAGGCTTTGGCGTTTTTCACCTGGAGTTGCTGCCGCTCACTCATGGTTTTCGCGTCGGCCAGTTGCAAGGTCATCTGATTGAAAAGACCGGTCAGCGCGCCCAATTCATCGCTGCTCTGCACCGGATGCTGGTGGGTAAAATCGCCCTGCGCAACCGCGCGTGTACCCTCTGCCAATGCCGCCAGCGGCGCGCTTAACCGGTCGCTGATGAAGAAAGCCGCCGACACTGCACTCAGCAACACGATAAGCAGCGACAAGGTGAGCGTGATGCCGTACAACCGCTTCAAACCCAGACGGGATAAAGACAGTTGCTTGTAATCGCGGGAAACCGCCTGCACCGTTTCGGCATCGCTGGCAAGTTGTCTCGGTACAGGTTGCATTAATTGCAGGAGGCGCATTTCCTGTGACAGCCTGCCCGGCTTGACCGGCACCAGAACGCGCAACATCAGACTGTTGTCGGGCAGTGTATCCGTGACGCTGTACTCGCCTTTTTGATGTACTGCGCGCAGCATCGCAGCATCAGGCCTGTCAGGAGAAGATTTGTGGCTGCTGCTGGCAAATGTCAGCAGATTGCCGGTGTTGCCGAACAGTGCAGCCTCCTGGGCCGTGCCTTCCTGGATCAAACTGACCAGTGTTCCCGAGTGACGCTCCGGAGCCTGATCCGCCAGCACCCGGGCGATGAATTGCCCCTTCTTGCTTAATTCCTGAAGCTCGTTATCCAATGCACTGCGTCCCAAATTCAGGCCCCCTTCCAGCGCTTTTTCCACCCGAACGTCAAACCAGGATTCGATGCTTTTGCTCAAAAACTGCACCGATACTACATAGACCAGCAAACCCGGTAAAATTGCGATCAGGGTGAAAAATACTGCCAGACGCAAAGTCAGCTTTGCACCGAACACATGCGCCTTGATCTTGCCTCGCAGTTGCCAGAGCTGGTAGCCCACCAGCAGAGTGAGGCACAGCGCCAGCATTCCGGCCAATGCCAGCAGCCCGTAGTAATTGCGCGAGAACAGATCGGTGTTGGCACTGGCGCTGGCCAGCAGGTAAAGCAGCAGAATGCCAATCAGCGCACTGACGATGGCCAGGTGTTTCACGGCCTACTCGCCCCTGTTGCGCGCGGCCAAGTCGGGGCGCACAATCCAGCGATACCAGTCGGAATCTATGTTCCAGTCGTCACCTGTCAGCGCATTGACCTGAAGCGGCTTGGGCAATTGCGTCACATCAAGGCGCAGGCGCACCGACGCGACATAGTTAGGGTCATTTTTGAGCAGTTTTTCCGAAATATAACCGCCACTCTTGAACAGTTCCGCAGGGATGGGCGCGGCTGACTGGTGCCCGATGATGCGCAATGCATCGTCCAGGCTGGCGAAATTCTGGAACAAAGCCCCGCGCGTAATGCGATACTGGCGCGTCAGCGTATTGTAGGACAGTTTAATGGTCAGTTCGCTTTGAGCAACCACTTCTTCCAACCAATACCACCGCGGGTGAGTAAGGGTGAATTCGCTGCTGAAATACAGCGGTACCCCCTGTTCCAGGGCCTGCTCGACCACAAATTTTAACCTGAGGTCAAAGTCGGCGGAAAGTTGGTAGCTATCTCCGGAAAAATGCGCCTCTGCCTTGCGAACTTCTATGCCTTCTGCGTAGACAGAGGACAGAGAACAGAGTGCAGAGGACAGAAAAAAGAAGAGGGCAACAATAGCCCGGCGTTTAACGCTTGCGAGCCCGGCCCCCACCATGTTGCAAGGGCATGAAGAAGCTACAGAATTTATTCTGCGATCAGTCATCTGTCTTCTGAATAAGTGCATAAAAAAACCCGTCATGCTGGCCATCCGGCAGGAGTTGGCCTTCAATTAAACCGGACGGGTACAGCGGCATTTGCCGCGCATCATCATGTTGCCGCAAAAATTCGCTGATGACCTGCTGGTTTTCCCGTGCAAAAACAGAACAGGTTGAGTAAAGCAATTTACCATCTCCGGCCAATAGCCGCCACAATGCATGCAGAATTTGCAATTGCTGTTGCGCAAATCCGTCTATGTCTTCCGGGCGGCGCAGCCACTTTATGTCGGGATGGCGGCGTACCACACCCGAGGCTGAGCAAGGTACATCGGCAAGGATGCGCTGAAACTGTTTTCCGTCCCACCAGTCTTGCGGCTGTGCCGCATCGCCAATTTGTATGCGCACGGACAATTGCAGTCGCTGCATATTTTCGCACACCCGCTGCAGGCGTTGCGCATCCTTGTCCAGTGCGAGCAAGTCGGGCTGCGCCAGTTCCAACAGATGTGCGCTCTTTCCGCCAGGCGCGGCGCAGGCATCCAGCACGCGCATTCCGTCGCTTACATCGAGTAACCGTGCCGCGTACTGCGCACCGGCATCCTGTACCGAAACCATCCCATCAGAAAACCCCGGCAATTTGTCTACCGGCACAGGACGTTCCAACAGCACGGCATCCGGCGCTATCAGGCTGGCCTGAATGCCCTGTTGCGCAAGCAACGTCAGGTAGTCTGTTGGAGTACTGCGTCGACAATTCACTCTTAGCGTCATCGGCGGATGCCGGTTACCCGCCAGCAGGATTGCCCCGGCCTGCTCCCCGTATTGCGTCTTAAGCGCATCTATCCACCATCGAGGATAAGAGTAGCGACCTTCTTCACTTTCCGCAGCAATAGCCAAAAGCGTATCCCGCTTGCGCAAAAAATTACGCAGCACCGCATTGGTCAATCCGCCTGCTCCGGTATTAAATTTGCGCGCGGCACGCACGGCGAAGTCCACCACCGCGTGGGGAGCCGCTTTGCTGTATTGCAGTTGATAAAGCGCCACCAGCAGCAGATAGCGCAATTGTTCATCCTGTACCGGTTTGTGCAGCAATTGTTCCAGTATGCATACCAGTTGACCATAGAAACGTAATGTGCCGTAACTCAAGTCCTGCAGCGCACCGCGCTGTTGCAGCGTAAGTCCCGGTGTTGTTTGCAAGACAGTGCTCAACACCTGGTTCAAATTGCGTCCGCCCAATACTTGGCCGACCACTCGGGTAGCTGCCTGCTGTGTAGTGTGCATGTCAGGCAAGCAGGGAGAACCGGTCACCGGGATGCACGGCGAACCCCTGCACAAACTGTGCGGCAGGCATTGCTCTGGCATTTGGGCGTTGCAGCACTTCCAGACAAAGCGTTCCCTGTCCGCAAGCAACAATGATACCGTCTTTCCCCGAAGACAATACCGTTCCAGGCTTTCCGCCCGGATTGGGACGCGCACTGGCCTGCCATATTTTGACAGGTGTCGCGTTGAGGGTGGCCGTTGCGACAGGAAAGGGGTTGTATGCGCGCACCGCGCATGCAATTTGGGCCGCGTTATCCGTCCAGTCGATTTGCGCTTCTTCCTTGCTCAATTTCGTGGCATAGGTCGCAAGCGCGGTATCTTGCGGCATGTGCGTCAACCGGCTTTGCGCCAATAAATTCAACGCCTCGACAATAGCTTCTGCGCCCAGTACTGCCAGTTTATCGTGCAATGTTTGCGCATTGTCGAGCGCTGTAATCGGACAGAATTTTTTCAGCAGCATGTCACCGGTGTCCAGTCCCGCATCCATCTGCATGACGGTGATACCGGTTTCGCTATCGCCCGCCAGAATGGCGCGTTGGATGGGTGCTGCGCCCCGCCAGCGAGGCAGCAGCGAGGCGTGGATATTCAGGCAGCCGTAACGCGGCAGTTGCAAAACCACCTGCGGCAGAATTAACCCATAAGCTGCGACCACCATCACGTCGGCTGCAAAAGCGGCAAGCTCATGCTGCATGCCGGCATCCTTCAGCGAACGCGGTTGCAACACGGGCAGGCCATGTTGCAAGGCCAGTTGCTTGACCGGACTGGGAGTGAGTTGCATACCGCGACCGGCGGGACGATCAGGCTGGGTCAATACTACGGCCACTTCGAATTGCCGTGCCAATAATTTTTCCAAAGCGGCAACCGCAAAATGCGGGGTGCCGGCAAAAATAATTTTTAATCCGGGAGAAATATTAGACACGGATAAAACGGGGGTGTATTGGGCCGAAAAGCGAAGCGCCTTCCGCCGTTTGTGTGGCATCTAAGGTGCCAAATGATGCAGCGCTTAATATCATTTTCAATTGGGCCAATCACATGGTCTCGCGGCGATGCTTGTTGAGCTTGGCGCGAATCCGGGATTGTTTGAGCTGTGACAGGTATTCGACAAACACTTTGCCTTTGAGGTGATCCATTTCGTGTTGCACGCAGGTTGCCAGCAATCCTTCCGCTTCCAGAGTAAAAGATTCTCCCTGTGTATCCAGTGCGCGCACGGTGATTCGTTCGGCACGGCGCAATTCTTCATATATACCGGGAACGGACAAACAACCTTCTTCGCGGTCGACTTCGCCGCTGCTTGCGAGAATTTCGGGATTGATGAGTACCAACAGGTCGTCGTGGGTTTCGGAGATGTCTATCACGATGATCTGTTCGCGCACATCTACTTGCGTCGCGGCCAGCCCCACTCCGGGGGCGGCATACATGGTTTCCGCCATGTCGCCGATGAGCTTGCGGGTAGCGGCGGTCACTGATTGCACAGGCTTGGCAACAAGGTGCAACCGCTTGTCCGGGTATTGCAATATTTTAAGAATCGCCATAAATGCTTGCTAATTTAAAAGACTGGATGCAGAATTTAAGCCGTAGCGTGAGCATTGTGCTGCGCCGACTTCTACTTGCTGGGGTTTCCATGCATAAGTTTATTATATCGCTGATTTGCTGTTTGCTACCTTCCTTCGCCTTCGCCGACTCGCCTGAAATCCGCGATAATGTGCCGGATCGCTACATCGTTGTGAAAGGGGATACGCTGTGGGATATCTCTGCCAGGTTTTTCAAAGACCCGTGGAAATGGCCGCGAATCTGGGGCATGAATAAAGACACGATCAGGGATCCGCACTGGATTTATCCCGGCGATGTAATTGTGTTGGACCGTGCCAACGGCACGCTGCGCGTTGGTGAAGCGTCTTCTGCCACCGCATCAGGCACTGTAGCCATCAAACTATCCCCCAAGGTGCGGGGACAAGATAGCGAACATGGTGCCATCCCCAGCATTCCCGTTGCCGACATCACGCCTTTCCTCAGCCAGCCGCTCGTTATCGAGGAAAATGGCTTGTCCGATTCTCCAACACTGGTTGGCACCTTTGAACAACACGTCATTCTGGGAAACGATGATATTGCTTATGTGAAAGGCCTGACCGAGGATAAAGGTATACATTGGCAAATTTATCGCCCCGGCAAGACCCTGCTGGATCCGGACAGCAAAGAAGTATTGGGATACGAAGCCATCTATCTCGGCGATGCAGATGTCGAAAAATTTGCCGACCTCAGCACCGTCAGGATTACCCGGGCGATTCAGGAAATCAACAAAGGTGATCATCTCATCCAGACTTCCGGCGTACTCACCAGCAATTATGTGCCTCATGCACCCGAAAAGCAGATTGTCGCGCGCGTAATCTCGATTTACGGCGGTGTTTCGCAGGCAGGAAAGAACACCGTTATCACCCTTAACAAGGGACTCCGGGACGGGGTTGAAGACGGACATGTTCTGGCTCTGTACCGCAAGGGCGAAACCGTGGATAAAAACCTTACCCTGCCGGATATACGTTACGGTCTGTTGTTCGTGTTCCGCACTTTCGACAAGGTAGCTTATGCATTGGTAATGCAGACCTCCCTGCCGGTAGAATTGCTGGACAGAGCCCAGACTCCTTGATTTCGATAGCGCTGGACGCGGAGCTTGCGTCGTGGCTTGCCCTGAACCAGATACCGGGTTTGGGCAATGAAGGTCTGCGCCGTTTGTTGCAGGCCTTTGGCACTCCCGCCCAAATATTTAGCACCCCGGCACATGCCCTGAGGCAAGTAATCAAGCCCGCCCTGGCTGAAGCTATTGCACTGGGCGTGGACGAAGCCTCGCTTGCACCAATCGCGTTCTGGCTGGAAGACCCGAACAATTGTATCGTCACTCTCGCCGACCGGGACTATCCGCAGGTACTGCTCAATATCCCCGACCCGCCGTTGTTGTTGTATGTGAAAGGCCATCGAGAATTACTTAACCGGCAGGCTCTAGCCGTCGTTGGTAGCCGCAACGCCTCCGCGCAGGGACTGAAAAATGCAGAAGCTTTTGCGCTTGCGGCGAGTTCCGCCGGACTGTGCATCGTCAGTGGCATGGCGCACGGAATTGATGCCGCCGCCCATCGCGGCGGGCTGCGCGGTGCCGGCTCCAGCATAGCCGTGATCGGTACCGGGCTGGATAAAGTTTACCCCGCTGCCAACCGCGAACTGGCGCATCAACTGGCAGGGGAAGGCGCGCTTGTTTCCGAATTCCCGCTTGGCACACCCCCGCTGGCGGCAAACTTCCCGCGCCGCAACCGTATCATCAGCGGACTGAGCCTGGGTTGTCTGGTAGTCGAGGCGGGATTGCAAAGCGGCTCGCTGATAACCGCACGCATGGCGCTGGATCAGGGACGCGAGGTGTTTGCCATTCCCGGCTCCATCCATTCACCGCAGGCTAAGGGTTGCCATCATTTGATCAAACAGGGTGCGAAACTGGTCGAATGCGCGCAGGATATCCTTGAAGAGTTAGGCTGTTTTACAACCGGGCACGCCTCTCCAACCACGTTGAAAGGTCATCCCCTGTTCGAACATTTAGGCTTCGACCCTGTAGATATGGACAGCTTGTCCCAACGCAGTGGCTTGACGATTGAGGCACTATCAGCCATTCTGTTGCAACTTGAGTTGGAAGGCGGCGTCGTAACTTTGCCTGGCGGACTATACCAACGCATCAATTAAAATCAGTATTTTCGGGGTGCCATGTTTGATATTTTGATGTTTTTGTT
>CAIQPV010000076.1 GCA_903873725.1 uncultured Nitrosomonadales bacterium | reverse complement strand
CGGGAATATCAACCGTTCCAACACGATGGTGATTTTCATCAACCAGATACGTATGAAAATTGGTGTTATGTTCGGAAACCCAGAAACCACCACCGGCGGCAATGCGCTCAAGTTCTATGCCTCGGTGCGTCTAGACATTCGCCGTACCGGATCAATCAAGAAGGGCGATGAAGTGATCGGCAATGAGACCCGCGTCAAAGTGGTCAAGAACAAGGTTGCTCCACCATTCAAGGAAGCCAACTTCGATATTCTGTATGGCGAAGGTATCTCGCGCGAAGGCGAGGTTGTCGAGCTGGGCGTGCTGCACAAGCTGGTCGAAAAGTCCGGTGCGTGGTACAGCTATAAAGGCGAGAAGATCGGCCAGGGCAAGGACAACGCGCGCGAGTTTTTAAAGAACAACCCGGACATTGCCATCGAGATTGAAAACAAAGTGCGCGAAATAGTTGGCGTTGCATTGCTTGACGCCGGTGCAAAAACACCCGCTAAAGCTGCCGACAAAGTGAACGCAAAAGCCTCCGAAAAGCTTTTGGGCGGGCACACGGTTGAAGAAAAAGCCTGAGGTCAGTTTACGTGCGCGCGCCCTGCAATGCCTGGCGCGGCGCGAACATAGCCGCGCTGAACTGAACGCAAAACTGTTGCCGCATGTTCAGGAAGGCGAGGATGTTGAAGTCTTGCTGGACGACTTGGCGAAACGCAACTGGCTGTCGGACAAACGCGCTGCCGAGCGCGTGATGCAGCAGCGGCGCAGCCGCTTCGGCACCCAGCGCATAACCCATGAGTTGCGCCAAAAAGGCATCGCCGAAGAATTGATCAGTGCAGCGTTGCCGGAATTGAAGGAGAGCGAATTGGCTACTGCACGCGAAGTTTGGCAAAGGAAATTCGGTGCGTTGCCCCAGGATGCCAAGGAAAAAGCCAAACAGATGCGTTTCCTTCAATCGCGGGGTTTCGGACCAGATGTGATTTTTCAAGTGATGCGATGCGAATCTGAGGTTGAATAGCGATTCACTTTTGATGCTTATCAACGTTAATCCTGAAAAAATCGGTAAATATAATTGAACTCTGATTTTCTGATCATCGGTGCGGGAGTGATCGGTCTGAGTAGTGCTCTCGAACTGATTCAGCGCGGTGCCAAGGTTACCGTCCTTGAGCGTGGATCAAGTGGCAATGAATCATCCTGGGCAGGTGGTGGCATATTGTCGCCTCTGTGTCCGTGGGATTATCCCGACGAAGTTACCCGTTTGACCAGTCGTGGCGCGGCACTGTTTCCGGCATGGGCACAGGCGATACACGCGGCTACAGGCATAGATCCCGAATACGAAACGAGCGGAATGATGGTGTTGCCGCCTTTCGATGCAATGGCTGCGGAGCAATGGTGCGCGGCGCATGATGTTTCGTTAAAACAAGTTAAAGGGGAAGATTGCACTTTACCTCTGCATGGCGATTCCCTGCTTTTGCCGCAAGTAGCTCAAGTACGCAATCCCCGCTTGATGCGTGCATTGCGCAATCGGGTTGAAATGCTCGGGGGAAGCATCATTGAGCATTGCGAAGTGCGCAACATCGAGGCAGGAAATGGCCGGGTACGCACGCTCACCACATCTTCCGGCGAATTGAGTGCGGAGAGTATTATCGTTACCGCCGGAGCATGGAGTACCCAGGTGTTGGGCCGGTATGCATTGAAAACAGAGATCAAGCCGATCCGCGGGCAAATGTTGTTGTTCAAATTTACTGAGCCTCCATTGCGACACATCGTATTGCAAGGAGATTTGTATTTGATCCCGCGCCGCGACGGACATCTGCTGGTCGGCAGTACGCTTGAAGATGTCGGCTTCAACAAGAATATTACGCAAGCGGCGCACGACAATCTGCGGTTGCGTGCGGAAGCGGTGTTACCCCGGTTGTGCGACATGCCGCTGGTGCAACACTGGGCTGGGTTGCGCCCTGCATCGCCGCACAATATCCCCACCATCGGGCAGCATCCGCAACTTGAAAATCTCTACCTCAACAGCGGGCATTTCAGATATGGCGTAACCATGGCTACGGCCAGCGTGGAAATCCTGCTTAATGAAATAATAAGCGCGCCACAACCACTCGATGTAGCCGTTTACCGGCCAGGATGACACGATTACGCTTGGTAAAATTGCTCCGTCCCTGGGAAGCGCTTATAATTCACGCCGGTTTGCAGATGTAGCTCAGTCGGTAGAGCAACTGATTCGTAATTAGCTGTTTAAATATATAATTGTTAGTAGCTAACTGTATTTAATTGTAAAAATGTCTCGACTCTTGTGTAGAAATAACTATACAAGAGGATAATGCAAATCCCACTTTCATGTTCGCAGCCCGCAACTGCAAAACAACACGACCCCACTCAGTCAATTCCCAATACTTTGGAAAAGGTTAAGGGCTACAAGTCGCTCACCATCTACAAGATGACAGCTTCGCCGTACTACTATGTGCGGATTTACGAAGATGGAAAAGTCATCCGTCGCAGTACAAAAAAAGAAGACCGCAGAGATGCTATCAAGTTTGCTGAGGAGTTTTTCGTTGAGATAAAGACGAAGAAACTTAATAAGCAACCGCTCACAAAAAAGAGTGGATTTGAAGTTTTCGTTTGGAGTTTATTTGAAGAAAACAAGGCAAAAGTTAAACGCGGAGAATTAGCAGAAGGAAAGATTTCACAAGATGAGGGAAGATTAGGAAATGACCTACTGCCGTTTTTTCGACGGTACGAGGTTGCTGATATAAATTACAAAGCGATTGTGGAGTACATACAGACACTCAACACTGACAATCGTAATCTCAGCAGTAGTTCACTTAAAACCCATCTGTCTCATATCAAGACTATATTAAGACACGCTCAGCGTATGGATGTGATTAATTCGCTGCCAGCCATCCACCAACTAAAGGGCATTCAAGCCACGTCGTGTCAATGCCTAAAGCAGTTGAAATATATCAGGCAATTATTGAAAGGCAACAGAAGGAAGGGTACGGCAAACCCGATGATTGTGTTTTTGTACCAGAGCACCCTATCAAGAGAAGCTATGCGATACAGATATTACACAGACAGTTTGATTATCTTTTGCATCTTACAGAT
>CAIQPV010000075.1 GCA_903873725.1 uncultured Nitrosomonadales bacterium | reverse complement strand
GGCAGGTAATTCAGGGGTAACCCTGTTATTGGAAAATAAACTACCCGTCAACTACTCCAACAATACCAGTGGATTCAATTTCGTTACCAATGAGGGAAGCGATGCGATCAATTCCGGGACGGCGCCAGTGGATGGCGTCACCGTGTCATGGGGCATTTATGCCGGCGGAACCGCCTTCAGCACATCCGGCAAGGCCATTACCATCAATTTCCATCCATTCGCCTATGCTGATGGCGGAGCCACTCCGGTAGCGGTTATCAGCAATATGGCCGGTAATGCTATATTTTCGAATTCAAATATGGTCGGACATACCCCGCCGGTAACCGAATCGGGCAATATCGGTGGCAGCGTAACCCTGAATGTGGGCATCAATCTTTCCAATGCAACTTTGACCAGTTATATCCTGAATGTGGCTGACGCCAATTCCCGTAATTGGACTGGCACGTTTAACGGTACTGTGCCACTTGCCACTTTTGCCCAAAATGGGACGTCGCTTGCAGTGACCTGTGCTGCATGCACGGGTACGCCCAGCGGTAATGCTGCGGGCATGCTGATCGGGCCGAATGCCAAAGGACTGATATCCTCCTACATTATGAGTACAACAACTGGACAGGCTGTTGCCGGTACTGCAATAATGTCCCGTTGACAAACGAATAGAATAAAAAATTATCAAACCCGTGAATTTCCTTATCCGCGTCTTCCTGTTGGTAAGTCTTGGGCTTGTTTCGTCCTTCGCCAAAGCCAATAGTCCTGACCTTGAGCTGGCTCGCAATCTGATTGTCGAAGGCAAGCCCGCAGACGCCTATACCCTGCTTGAACCCTATGAAATTGAACTTGCTGGCAACACCAGATTCGACTATCTGTTGGGATTGGCCGCTTTAAACAGCGGGCAGGCAGGCAAGGCAAGCCTGATTCTTGAACGAGTATTGGCGGTGGACCCGATGCATGCTGCGGCGCGGGTAGATTTGGGGCGAGCCTATTATCTGCTGGGTGATTCCGAACGCGCCCGTGCCGAATTTACGCGCGCTCTGGCCTTTAATCCACCTCCTGCAGCACAGGCCACGATCATAATGTATCTTGGAAAAATCGAACGTCCGGACAGCAAACCACCGACTTTGTTCACCGGCTATTTCGAGGCCGGTGGCGGCCATAACAATAATGTCAACAACTCCACCAGTCAGAGCCAGATCAGTGTGCCTATCCTGTTAAATACTCAACTCGCATTGAACGCCGCTAACGTTAAAACGGGCGACAGCTATCTTGGGTTGGCTGCGGGGGCGGAGATAATTCGTCCGATTTCTACGAATTGGTCGCTGTATTCCGGGGTTGATATGCACAGCCGCAACGATTTGAAGCAGCATGATTTTGACATCCTGGCGCTGGATGGTCGGATTGGTGCAAGCTACAGCAAGAACGCGGAGCAGATCAAGGCTGGATTGGTGGCAGGGCAATTCAATCTGGGTGGTGCAGCCAACCATAAGTCCGACGGTTTAAATGCAGAATGGAAACACACCTGCAATGCCGCTAATCAGTCGGTACTGTTCGGGCAGTATATGCTCTACCGGTATCCAGACCAGGCACTGGCTTCAAACGACTTTAATCAGACTATCGCAGGTCTGGGCTGGATACACTCTACTGCCGATGGTCGCGCTACTGTTTCCGGCAGTTTATACGGGGGCAATGAGCACGATACTAATGGACGCATTGATGGCGGTAAAAGTATTAAAGGTGTGCGCCTGTCCGGACAGTTATCGTTTCTGGAAAATCTTGATATGTTTGCTTCCGGCGGTATTCAGTGGGGCAAATATGACCAAACAAATCCCTCATTTTTAATGATGCGCGATGACCACCTAACCGATTTTACAGTTGGATTATCTTATCACTATAGCCCAAACTGGACACTCCGTCCGCAAATCAACCTGATCAAAAATCAGTCCAACATTGTCGTTGATCAATATGATCAAGCCGATATTTCGGTGACGTTGCGAAGAGATTTTAAGTAATCTGGTGATTGGAACCCGGTTCCCTTAACTTGAACCCTTGCTTTAAAACTTGTCGTCCCGGAATGCGGCGAGGATTCATTTCCTGCCTGAAAAATAAGCCGTTTTCACGCCGTTATTCCATGCTTTCCCTGACTGCGTAGCTGTTACCTTAGCGATGTGCCATTTCATCCGGCGCTAACTCGTAAATGGGGCAGATCATGTCAGCACAAAACAATATCCGGTTGGTTGCAATTCAGTCAGAACAAAGTCTAGCCGAAACTGCGGTCATTCAAGAGGCCCGTGCGCGGATAGAGGCGGAAAATCAGGCGCAGCTTGCAGTACAGGTGAGGATGCGGGTGGAAGCGCATGCGCGCGCAATTGCCGAAGACATGATTAACCGGGAAAACGAACTGGCAGCGCAAATTGAAGCACGGAGCCATGCGGATACCAGGCTGGACGAACAAGTGCAGGCGCGTCTGATATGCGAACGTGAATTAGCCGAAGCAACCCGGACAAAACTGCAGGTCGAAATGCGTGCTGTCGAAGAGATTCAGGCCAAATTACATGCTGAACAACAAGCCTTGGACGAACAGGAAAAACATCTGGTGCAGCAACAAGCCGCCCGTGATGCTGCCGACAAACGCGCCCGGCTTGAACGGGAAGTGGCTGTTCTGGAACAACAAAAAATCCAGGCCGATACTTTGATTGCACAGTCTTTGCAGGACAAAATAAGCGCCGAAAAGGAAGTATTGGCACTGCTCAATGCCAAGGGAACTGCCGAGGCGGCAGCTAACGACACAATTCAGGCTCGAATGCGTGCGGAAGCGCTTGCACTGGCAGAGAGTGAGGCGCGAATCGCTGCCGAGCGGGAAGCCGAGCAGATCGCGTTGGCACGTGCCGAAGGGGAACGGAATGCAGCCATGTACGCACAGCAAAAAATGCTCGCAGAGCAGCAGGCACAATTAGAGATTAATGCCCGGCTTGAACTGGAACGCGAAGCAAGCGCAATAGCTATTGCCTGCGTTGAAAAAGAGCATCAGGAAAGAATGGCGGCTGAACGCAAACTGCGGGCAGAGGAGGAACGGGCGGCACTGTTAGCTGAGCGTGTTGAAACCGAGCAATTGACCGCCAAGCTATGCGAAGAAAACAACACGCTGTTGAATCAGGCAAAACAGGAAGAGCAAAACCGGTTGTCGGCTGAAATGCAGGCCAAGGAAGCCGCGCAAAACAAGTTGCAGGCCGAACAGAACCTGATCGGGATGGCACGGCAGCGAGCGGAGGCCGAGATGTGTGCTGCCCATGCTATCGAATTGCAATTGCGGGCCGAGGAGGCTGCTGCCCAAGCTGCGCGTGATCGCGCAGCAGCGGCTTTGCAGGCCACCCAAGCGGCTGAGCGTAGGGCAATGTTGGATAAGGAATTTACAGAAACCGAAAAGTCACGCTTAATGGCTGACCGGATAGCGGTTCAGGAGATAGAGGCTAAACTGCAAACCGAGCAACTGCTGTCACAAGCGGCGCAGCAACGTGCCGCCCTGGCTGTTTCCGAACATC
>CAIQPV010000074.1 GCA_903873725.1 uncultured Nitrosomonadales bacterium | reverse complement strand
GCAGGGGGGCTGTAGCGAAGCTCCAAACCCTGTTCGGTCAGTTCAACGTTGGCACCGCTGTAGACCCTCATGGCATGTCGTATGGAGTCCTCGAACACATAGCGGAACCGTGTTGCTGTCTCTGAGCTGCCAAACTGTTTTACCAGAGTGCGCCAGCTCACGACCTCAGTTTCTCCTGGAGCGATTTGTGGCAGCTTGAAATTGAGAAACAGGAAAATATCAATACTCATGGCATTATTGCTAATCTCACTAAGTTGCTTAGAAGAAACAGCAATAACCTGATTCTGATTGGTGAAGGTCTTATAAGCTTCATCAGACAATTCAATGGCAGTCGGATAACGAACCTTGCCAAGCTTGCCGAGCGAGTAATGCTCTAAGTCTTCATGACCAAATACGGCACTGGATACTAGCTGATTAGACCGAAAGAACGTTTGCTTCTGACCTTTATCGATCAGCAGCATCTTGAACAGAGCAAAAGCCAACCTAAAGAGTTGTTCTTTACAACCAAGGCAAGCTTCTGGATTTGGAATAATTCCAGCTTCCTTTAGCCATTCCTCGACCTTGCCGATTTCTAGCCAGCGAGAATTAGTCAGTCTTGCTTGGGTCGTCATCCAGATAATCAGCAATCTGGCTCTCGCGCCGAAGGGCAAGCCGACTTGGCACGAATCCGACTTGGAACCATTGCGGTCTGGCAACGTGAAACTGTCGGCCGAGATTTCCAACGAGAACCGCTCGTCAGTTCGGAGGAACCGAGTCACCTCAACTTGTGTTGATTTTTTGGTGATAGGGTCTTTGAGAAACTGGCGCCTGAGCGGTAGCCCGACCATGCAAAAACTTCTCGACATGAATGCAACGTCCAGGTGCTCACCAGCGTCCAGCATAGCAGGGGAAGCTCGGTCGAGGAGATCAAGCGAATGTTGACTTGCTGGCGCTTTTGTAAGAGCCTGTTCCATGCTGCCCTCCCTAGTTTGCGTTCCTGTCTGTTGGAACCATAACGCCGGCATTCAAGAGTGAGCAACTCGACTTTTCCAAGAGGGGCAACTTTACCCTCGAAAAGCATAGGTAAGCATCGGAATCCATATGTTAGCTGAGTTCCAGGCACCCTGACTGACGTACACTTCCTCGAAAAACATAGGTTATCTGTCGACGCGGAGCATTCTGCTCCTGTCGATTCGGAACGCTGATCAGTAACCCCCTGAAACGGATCAGACTCCGGTTCGCCACGCAGGGCGATCTAGCGACACATTCTGTCCACGCAGGCCTGGGTGCTAAACCTACAAGCCCGTTGAACCAACAGGGTCCATGTCGACCTATGTTTTTCGACGACGGCACCAGGAGCCATCTACCTGATTACCTATGGTTTTCGATGATGCCAAGGGGCAGGCCGTTCAAAGGGGCAACGCTGAACATGATGAAATGTCAGTAAGATAGCGGTGTGCTATTTGGTCCGAAGTTCCTCTCTAAAACCATATCCCTAGATGCCGCCAGCGGCTCTCAAACCATAGCCACTTCCCATCGCGAGGGGGTATAACCTATGTTTTTGGAGGGCGTGGATATGATCGCCATGCGACGCCCTGACTCCATGGCGTGAGCAGCGAGCAAACCTCAAATATCCCTGACGCAGCGATGCGGCCGGGGTTTTTTCGCGCCGGGCCGGTACCACTTGCTATCGAAAATGCTTCGAAACTTGCTAAAGTGAGCGCTCTGGCACAGGAGGACACGATGAGTGCGGGCCTCTACGAACGCGATTTCTATGCTTGGGCCAACGAGCAAGCGGCATTGATCCGCGCCGGGAACCTAGCGGCCGTTGACCTCGAACATATTGCCGAGGAGATCGAGAGCATGGGCAAAACGGAAAAGCGCGAACTGGTGAGCCGGCTCGCCGTTCTGCTCCTGCATCTCCTCAAATGGCAGCACCAGCCGGACCGGCGTGGCTCAAGTTGGGAAGCGACGATCACCGTCCAGCGGCGTGATATCGCCAGTCACCTTGAAGACAATCCAAGCCTCAAATCGAAGCTGGGTGACGCGATCCTCTATGCTTATAAAAATGCTGCGACCCTTGCGGTTGGCGAAACCGGCTTGCCGAATGGCATATTCCCGGCAGCGTGCCCGTGGTCGTTCGCCCAGATGATGGATGAAGAGTTCTGG
Organism: uncultured Nitrosomonadales bacterium; assembly: GCA_903873725.1. Classification (GTDB taxonomy): domain Bacteria; phylum Pseudomonadota; class Gammaproteobacteria; order Burkholderiales; family Gallionellaceae; genus CAIQPV01. Next base: position 537 of record CAIQPV010000074.1, on the reverse strand, counting down.
CCAAGCGTGAGTTGAGTCGGAGATAACCTGAGGACAGACGACAAGCTATCGAACGGACTAGGCTTTCTCGTTACGTGACATAATGATACCGGCACTGCGATATCTCTATCTGCTGGGACATGCCGTTTCTGTGCACCCAAGCATCGGTAAATACCAATTAACCGAGGTGTGATTGCTGCGCGAAAATCAGTCAAAATCGTGGTCCTGGACGCGAGAGACGGGGTGGAGGAGGGCAGGGCGGACGCCAAAAACCGTGTCGGCTGCCAGCCAGTTCGACGGAGCGACGATAGCAGAGTGCGCGCAGGAATTCGAGTGTAACTCGTACCAGGGCGAGGCCGCCCGTTTCAAATCCTTGCCACCGATCCGAACTTCGACCGCCGCAGGTTGCGTAATCCGGTCCATCCCGTGACGGTCTGCGAGGCAAGACTGACGCCGGCAACCCGCTTCTCGACATGCTGGCCAAAGACATCCGCAGGATCGCCCCGACTTGGAAGCGCCAAGAGCCACATCCTCCGCACGGACCATCTGATCCCAGCT
>CAIQPV010000073.1 GCA_903873725.1 uncultured Nitrosomonadales bacterium | reverse complement strand
GAAGAAGTTTTTGCCGTCAAAAATGACCCCAATCAGCTTGAGGTAAATCAGGAAGTACTGGAACGATTAAAAAGGATGCACCCTTTAGCGGTTTCTGGAACTGATTTCGACGCAGGCAAGGTTCTGCTCAGTCAATGCTTGTTCGATTTCCACGCGGTGTTCAAGCAGCAGGTTGAGCACAAACGTTTTTGAGCGGTTGGGGATCTTGAGCCAGACAATTTGCGGCGGGTGGCCTGCGACGAGTGAGCGTTCCTGAAAATCCGAATCGCGGCTGACGATCACAAACCCATTGTCTTTGGCGTATTGCCAGATTTCTGAATCGCTCGCGCTTTCCAGCTTCAACAGAACAACTTGCGAAGAGCCAGGAAAATCGGTTTGCAGGAAGGGAACGATGCGTCTCGACAGATTTTCGTCGAGCAGCAGCTTCATTACACCGCCACGGTGTACAGCTTGTGCTCGCGATCTGCGGCAAAGGCAAGGCAGGCGCGAATATCGGCGGATTCGAGTTCTGGAAAGTCTTCGATGATGTCTGCTTCGCTCATACCTTCGGCCAGCATCTCCAGCACGTCGTAAACGCTGATGCGCAGATTACGGATGCAAGGACGCCCACCGCGTTTGCTGGAATCAAGTGTGATACGCGAGTCAGTCATGTTTCACCACCTGTTGTTGAGCGCCCGTTCAGCCGCTTTCCTTACGCCCTCAATTGCTATCGAAGAAAGCACGTTAACGCGCAAGGCACGTCGGTAGTCCTGCGCATTGCGTAAGTGCGGATTGTGTTGAATTAAAGTTTTTGGTTCCATGGGCGCACTATATAAGAACTGGCTGGCTTGTTCAACTGCATGTCGATTTTGCTTATACCGAAACGACCTCAATTTGCAGGCCGGGTTTTCCCTCAGAATTGAGTTGTCTGGCATAGCCCAATCTCATAATTTGATTTCTTGCTCATTGGATAGTAAAAATTACAAATCTTACCTGGTAAGTCATTATGTTATAATACGCGCATGGCAACAAATTTAACGAGGTTTACATGGCAACCATGACCGTTTCTTCCAAGGGGCAGGTAGTTTTGCCCGCCGATATCCGGCGGCGGCTCGGCCTGATGGCGGGCACGCAAATGGAGATCATTGAGGAGCCGGACGGGGTGCGGTTGGTGGTTTCACGCCCGGTCAAAGCGTCCAGCATCGCAGCTTGTGTCGGCATGGTGACCGCGCCATCGAAAGGCAAGTCACGCAGTTTGGCCGATTTTGATCCCGCATCGCTGTTACGCAAGACAACAAAATGAACGCAGTGGATACGAACGTGCTGGCACGTTTCTTTATCAATGATGCAGACGACCATGAGGCTGCCCGGCAACGGCCTGCTGCCGTCGTCGCCCTTTCCGGCGCGGTGTTCGTGCCGGTATCGGTGATGCTGGAATTCGAATGGGTGATGCGCGGATTTTATGAACTGTCGCGCAAGGAGATTCAACGTGTATTTGAATCCTTGTGCGGCTTGGAAAACGTTCAGGTCGAAGACCGTGGTATTGTGCTCGCCGCTTTGAATTCTTATCAACAGGGGCTGGATTTTGCCGATGCTCTGCACCTTGCCCGCGCCGATTTTTGTGGTACCTTCTTCAGCTTTGACCAGCGACTTAAAAAACGTGCAAAGGCCGCCGGATTATCTCCCGCAGTTGAAACGCCAAAGGCCTGACCTTTTAACTTATCACGATAACTATTGACGTAACCATCTGCCATGACCACTGAACAAACAATACCTAATCAAGACGAAAATCAAATCATCACCGAGCGCCGCGCAAAACTGACTGCATTGCGCAACGCAGGCATTGCTTTCCCGAATGACTTCGAACGCAAAAATCTGTCCGGCGATTTGCATACTGCTTATGGCGAAATGAGCCACGACGAACTGGCAACTGCTCATGTGAGCGTGGCCGTAGCCGGGCGGATGATGTTGAAACGGGTGATGGGCAAGGCCAGTTTCGCCACCGTGCAGGACATGAGCGGACGCATCCAGTTGTTCATCAGCAACGGCGATACCGGCGAGGAAGCGCACAGCGCGTTCAAGCATTACGATCTGGGCGATATCCTCGGCGCTTCCGGCGTGCTGTTCAAGACCAAGACCGGCGAACTTTCAGTGCGCGTTTCGCAAATACGGTTATTGACCAAGGCGCTGCGCCCGTTGCCGGAAAAATTCCACGGGCTGACCGATCAGGAACAAAAATATCGCCAGCGCCATGTTGACCTGATTACCAACGAGGATGCGCGCCGGGTATTCACCATCCGCTCCAAAGTCATCCAGTCAATTCGGGAATTTTTCATGCGCCACGACTATCTCGAAGTCGAAACGCCGATGATGCACGCGATTCCCGGTGGCGCTTCCGCAAAGCCTTTTGTGACGCATCACAATGCGCTGGATATGGAAATGTTTTTGCGCATCTCACCCGAACTGTATCTCAAGCGGCTGGTGGTGGGCGGGTTTGAGAAAGTATTTGAAATCAACCGCAGCTTCCGCAACGAAGGTCTGTCGACACGGCATAACCCCGAGTTCACCATGATCGAATTTTACGAGGCCTACCGCGATTACAAGTATATGATGGACTTCACCGAGAAGTTATTCTGTGAAGTGTCGCGCAAAGTGCTGGGTACCACGGTGATTACTTATCAGGGCCGCGAAATTGATCTGGCAAAACCTTTTGAACGCCTGACCATGACGCAAGCCATCCGGAAATATCATCCGCAGTTTTCCGATGCACAGTTGAATGACCGCGATTTTCTCATTAATGAACTGGAAGACCTCAAAGCCAAATACAACACCAAAGATGCCCTCGGCGGATTGCAATTATCACTGTTCGAGGAACTGGCCGAACATCAATTATTCGAACCCACCTTCATCGTCGATTATCCGGTTGAAGTCTCGCCGCTGGCGCGCAGCAGTGACACGCACCCGGGCGTTACAGATCGTTTCGAGTTATTCATTGTGGGCAGGGAAATCGCCAATGGTTTCTCCGAGTTGAACGACCCTGAAGATCAGGAAGCGCGTTTCGATGCTCAGGTATTGGCCAAAGAGGCGGGCGATGAGGAAGCCATGTTCAAGGACGCCGACTACATTCGCACACTGGAGTACGGCCTGCCGCCGACTGCCGGGGAAGGCATCGGCATCGACCGTCTGGTAATGCTGCTTACCGACTGTGCCAGCATCCGCGATGTGATTTTGTTCCCGCAGATGCGGCCGGAAATCTGATGCTGGATAGCAGCACACAAACCCTGTTGTTGCAGCACTACCCTCTGCTGCGGAATTTGCCTGCGGCGCAGCTTGAGGACTTGTTGTCCAATGCGTCTGCCATGAGAGCGCCTGCCGGCACGGTACTATTCGACGAAAACCAGTCGTGCCAGGGTTTTCCGCTGCTGCTCTCGGGCATCATTCGCGTCATCAAGGCGTCGGCCAACGGGCGCGAGTTGCAGCTTTACCGTGTCTGTCCCGGCGAAAGTTGCATCCTCACCAGCAGTTGCTTGCTGGGGCACACCCAATACCACGCGCGCGGCGTGGTGGAACAGGATGTCGAGATGGTGGCTTTGCCGCCATCAGCCTTCCGGGTGCTGCTTTCACAAAACGAACCGTTCCGCGACTACATTTTCAGTCTGTTTTCCGAACGGCTTACCGACCTGATGCAACTGGTTTCCGCCGTTGCCTTTCAGAAACTCGACCAGCGGCTTGCCGCGCTGCTCATTGGCAGGCCGAGCCCGATACACCTTACGCATCAGGCTCTGGCTGACGAACTCGGCAGCGTGCGTGAAATCGTCAGCCGCCTGTTGAAAAATTTTGCCGATCAGGGGTGGGTCCGGCTGGGACGCGAACAGGTTGAAGTGATTGATACTCCCGCGCTGAAAAAATTCTCGGAACTCTGATCCTGAAACAGCATGAAGTTGTAATTCGCCGCGGTCGGCGCACCACGGTCAAAACAATTCCACGTCCCCGCTCACCGGTTTTTCCTTGATGGATTCGAGGTATTGAACTTCCTGTGCGGCAATGGTGTTGGTATGCAGGGAACGCAACCGCTTGACGCGCACCTTTCCGGAAACGGGGTAATAAACTACCAGGCGCGGGTAAATGTCCCCGATATCTTCCGACACCACTTTCAGTCCTTCGGTCTGAAGATAATCGTGCACAAAAGTGATGTTGCGCATTCCAACATCTGTCATGTTCGCCATGATGCGCCCGCCACCAAAAAGCTTGACTTCCAGATTCTGCTTCAGGCCGCCGTTTTTCAGAATGTCGTTAATCAAGTGTTCCATGGCAAAATTGCCATAGCGCGTAGCCGCGCTCAGACTGGTGGCTCTCCAGCTATCCCTGTCCGCCGATGCGGAGGCAGGCAGCATAAAATGGTTCATTCCGCCGATGCCGCTAACACGGTCGCGGATGCATGCCGATATGCAGGATCCGAGCGTGGTATAGACCGCCTCATCGCATTTAGTGACGTAATATTCTCCTGGCAGCAGGCGCGCAGCATAAGCCTCATGGGCGTCGTGCCAGGCCCGGCGGACATGCTCGAATCCCGGTAAAGCCAGGGGTGGACGAAAATTGGTAGGGGCGGCCATGGCTATAGTCAATCAGTTGCCGAGAAAAAGTTTTTCGGTCTCGACGAATTCTTCCTGCGCCTCGCGTATCGTCGATTCCACAACGTCTTCGGCCTCCAGGCCGGTAATTTCCCAGGCCAGCGGGTCAACCGGCGGAACATCGGCCGGGTCGAACGTATCCACTTCCGCCATTAGTGCAAGTATATTGGCGATGTGCACAATTGCCGTTTCACGCGGACAATATTGCGCCTGCTGAATATCGTGGTGGCAGGCGATGCAATCCTGCAGCAACGGCGGCAGGTGCCACTGCCGTGCCAGTTCGCCACCCACTTGGGCATGGTCGAATCCCATCGTTTGGCGCTCGGCCTGGTAAACCGGCAATTCATCTCCGCTGTCCAGCACCAGCAACAGCGCTTCCTTGGCTTGTTCCGGCAAACGGTTGAAAATCACCAGCTCGCCGATATCGTGCAAAAGCCCGGCGGTAAATACTGCCTCCGGGTCGCTCTTGCGCGCCTGCGTGGCGAGGATGCGCGCTGCCAGCGCACAATAAAGGCTGTGGCGCCAGAAGTTATCCATCGACACAAGTTCATTGGGCAATCCGGAGAAGGTGCGCAAGACAGAAGTTGATAATGCCAGATTGCGGATCTGGCTGGTGCCTATCAGTGTGATGGCTCTGGAAACGGTTTCGATGGTGGAGGAAAACCCATAGAACGGGCTGTTTGCAACCCGCAACAGGCGCACGGTGAACGAAGGGTCGCGGCTTACCGCGCCGGTAATATCGTCGATTGTGCTGTCAGGGTCTTCGACCAACTGATTAATGCGGATAAATACATCAGGCAGGGTAACCAGATCACCCACGCCTTTTACCAGTTCGGCAATATTTGTGTTATTCATAAGTCGGTACCTTGACACGCCTCACAGGCTTTAGTCAACTACTCTATGCGGATTGGGAAAAACCTGCCATATGCACGCGCGGGGCAAGCGCGCACAGCAATTCATAACTGATGGTTCCTGCAGCACGGGCCACTTCTTCCACAGGCAACCCCGATCCCCATAACGTCACGCCGCTTCCTGCAATCGCATCGGGAAGCGAACTCAAGTCCACGCTCAACATGTCCATCGAAACACGTCCCAAAGTTCGGGTGCGGCGGCCAGCCACCAGAACCGGCGTGCCGGTCGGCGCATGGCGCGGGTAGCCGTCGGCATAGCCGCAAGCTACCGTACCGATGCGCATGGGCGATTCTGCGCAAAATGTTCCGCCGTAGCCGACACGCTCGCCCGCTTTCAATTCGCGCACGGAAATAATCTCGCTTTGCAGCGTCATCACGGGTTTGAGCCCGAGTTGTTGTGCAGAAATCTCAGCGAACGGCGATGCGCCATACAGCATGATGCCGGGGCGCACCCAATCGGCGTGGGTTGCGGGGTAGCGCAGCAGTGCGGCAGAATTGGCCAGCGAGCGGGCCATGCGGCAAGGAGTGTCCAGCGCGTTGAACACCTCCAGTTGCGCAACCACACCGTCAGCCTCGTCGGCACTGGCGAAATGCGTCATCAGTGTGATGTCGCGCACTGCCGGGTGCGCCTTGATTTTTTCCAGTACGGCAGGAATGTCCTGCGGCGGGAAACCCAGGCGGTTCATGCCGCTGTTGGCCTTGATCCACACCTGCAAATTGCCCCGGCGCGGATAGGCGTCCAGCATGGCGACCTGCTGCGGATTGTGTATGACACACGCGAGATCGTATTCCGCCGCCAATGCCAGGTCGTCCGTGCTGAAGAACCCTTCCAGCAGCAGGATAGTCTGACGGAATCCCGCTTCGCGTAAATATGCCGCCTCATTTATATCAAGCAGTGCAAAACCGTCCGCCGCACGCAACGCCCCGGCGGCACGCAACAAGCCGTGCCCGTAGGCGGAGGCCTTGATCACCGCCATGATGCGGGCGGCGGTCGCGCGACGCGCCACTTGCAGGTTGTGCTCCAATGCGGAAAGGTCAATGTGAGCTTGTATCGGGCGGGGCATGAACAAAACTTCACGGGCAAAGTTGAGGTGCGCCAATGATAGCAGGCATCCTATTTTCGTGATATAAGACGACCTCCAAAAAATCGCCACCGTTAATGAATCTCGGCTTCTACATCATCCTCGCGGCGCAATTCCTGTCCGCGCTCGCGGACAATGCCCTGCTGTTCGCCGCCATCGCATTGCTGAAAGACCTGCACGCACCTTCTTGGCACACGCCGGTATTGCAGGAAGCATTCGTGGTGTCCTACATCGTGCTGGCGCCATTCGTCGGGGCTTTCTCCGACTCCCTGCCGAAGGGCCGTGTAATGCTCATCAGCAACACCATTAAACTGGGCGGCTGCATCGCCATGCTGGCAGGAGTCAACCCGCTCATTGCCTACGGCCTGGTAGGGCTCGGCGCGGCGGCGTACTCGCCCGCCAAATACGGCATCCTCACCGAATACCTTCCCCCGGAAAAACTGGTACTGGCGAATAGCTGGATGGAAGGGCTAACCGTTGCCGCGATCATCCTTGGCGCGGTAGTCGGCGGCATACTTATCAGCCCGGAGGTTGCCAATCCCATGCTGCAATGGTGGGATGTGCCGCTGATCGACACCGGTATCGACACGCCTCCGGAACTGGCAATTTCGATCATTATCGTCCTCTACCTGGCCGCAGCCCTGTTCAACCTCTACATCCCGCGCTTGCCGATAGATCACAAACCGATGAGCCGCAACCCGGTGTTTCTGGTGAGTGAATTCGTGCACTGCTTCAGGCTGCTGTGGAAAGACCCCTTGGGGCAGGTTTCGCTGGCTGTCACCACGCTGTTCTGGGGGGCAGGCGCCACCTTGCGCCTGCTGGTGTTATCCTGGGCAACCGTTGTGCTGCATCTTGAAATGGGTTCTGCCGCCAAGCTCACCGCCTGGGTCGCCGTCGGCATCGCCATCGGCGCGGCACTGGCAGCTAAACTGGTCAAGCTGGAGCACTCGGTAAAAGTTTTACCGGTCGGCATCGGAATGGGAATAGTGGTACTGACAATGATCCCGGTCACCAACCCGACGCTTGCCATCGTCTTGCTCATTGCCATCGGTGCGATGGGAGGCTATTTTGTGGTGCCGATGAATGCCCTGCTGCAACATCGCGGACACCTGCTGATGGGGGCGGGGAGTTCCATCGCCGTGCAGAATTTCAACGAGAATCTCAGCATCTTCGCGATGCTCGCGCTGTACGCCCTGATGGAAAAAATGGAGCTCAGCATCTACCTCGTCATTCTGGTGTTCGGCCTGCTGTTGTCCGGCATCATGGCCGTGCTATACCAGAAACATGGACACGACCAGG
>CAIQPV010000072.1 GCA_903873725.1 uncultured Nitrosomonadales bacterium | reverse complement strand
TTGGCATCCGTATTTCCCTGCGAATACGGGGAAATTATTTCTACACATTTGGAAGCTCCTCTTATAAGAAATGCATTAGAGCGGGAGGCTTTTGAATTTGACCACCGGGAACTGACCGCATCAATACTGCTTGAATGGGATTTTCCAGAAATATTCGTTTCTGCAGTTTATCATTGTGAAGACCTTGATGCGGCGGAATTGCAAGATGGATCCCGTCTGCATGGGCTTAGCACCTCCCTTAACATCGCACGTTATTTGGCCGATCTATATTTTTCCAATGAAAAAATTATCTTAGAGGCGTTGCCCAACCTATTTTCTAAAGCTAAGCGACTTGGAATTAGTACAGAAGATTTTATTTCTATATCAGATGGGATTAATTCTTCCTGGATCGAATGGGGGGAGATGCTAAAAATTAAAACTCACGATTTCCCTTCTTTTGCATTCTTGATTCCATCATCTCAACCAAGAGAGCTGTTACATCTTGCATAAATTCGACCAGGTTGCTTCGGGTCGGTTGCTGCGAGTCACGAACAGCCTGTTTTGAGGAGTATAAATTGTTACCAAGTGGCTCCCGCCGCGTCTCTATTACCTGGCCATTTTTGTCCATCTTGAAAAGTTAAAGTCAATCTGTTATTTATAGGCGAATACCATCAAACTGGGTGTTTTAGTTGCTGCTTGTTATGCGCTAACGTACAAAGTATAGAGGCGCAATGTGATGATAGACTTGCACCATGAGAAGCGTCCATCTGGTGATTCCCGATTTATTCCTGCCGCAACAGGTCGCTGCAGAGGCTTGTGCCGGGTTGGTTTTGCCTGCGCTGGGGACACTGCTGGCACGGGCGAAAACTGCGCCTTTGCCGGTGGAATCGCTGGAAGTGTGGCTATGTGAAACTTTCGGCGTAGCGAATCAGGCACTGGCGCCAATTACCTTGCGGGCGGATGGTATGGAGCCGGGTGCTGCATATTGGTTACGTGCCGATCCGGTACATTTGCGCCTTCAGCGCGACCAACTGATTCTGCAAGATGGGGGGCTGTTGACTGTGGCCGAGGCAGCGCAATTGTGTGCATGCCTGAATGCGCATTTTGTTGCCGACGGACTGCGTTTTTTTGCGCCGCACCCGCAGCGCTGGTATCTGCAAGCGGATAACGCGCCTGAAATGAGCACGTATTCTTTGGCGCATGTGCTGGGCAGGGATGTGCACCCGTATCTGCCGCAGGGTGCCGGTGCCTTGCGCTGGCATGGTGTGTTCAACGAAATCCAGATGTTGCTGTTTGAGCATCCTGTAAACCAGGCGCGCGAAACGCGCGGTGAGTTGCCCGTCAACAGCGTGTGGCTGTGGGGTGGGGGGCGTGCTGTTGGTGAGCTGGAACGGCCATACGCCAAGGTTTGCGGCGATAGTGACCTGGCGGCGGCATTCGCGCAGGCGGCGGGCATTCCCTATCATTCCTTGCCGGAGGATGCATCCCGGTTTGTTGCGGGCGATGACGGTGATGTACTCATGGTTTGCGAAGGGCTGCGCAGTGCGCTCCGGTTCGGCGACCTTCAGGCATGGCGGGATGGCTTGCAACGCTTTGAACAATGGTGTGTCCAGCCATTGCTGGAGGCGTTGCGTACCGGACGTATCGGGCGACTCTCCCTGGAGGTGCCGCAATCCGGAGCATCGCGGTGTTTTGTGCTGACGCGTGGTACGGCCTGGAAGCTGTGGCAACGCCCCAAGCCGTTGGCGCGCTATGCAGTGTAAAATAGCCGCAGTTATTACGCGGGAGCATAGGGGAGTTCCGGAAGCCGTCAATCTCGCGTTTTTGGCTTGAGTGTTCAGACTGCTGTATCATTCCGCCCGAACAAACCAAAGGCACGATAAGTTATGAAAGTTACCTTTCTCGATTTTGAACAACCGGTCGCCGAACTGGAAAGCAAGATTGAACAACTGCGCTATGTGCAGGATGATTCCGCGCTCGATATTTCCGAAGAGATAGGTCGCCTGCAAAAGAAAAGCCAGACACTGACCAAGGAAATTTATGCCAAGCTCACGCCGTGGCAAATCTCCCAGGTGTCGCGCCATCCGCAGCGTCCCTACACGATGGACTACATCCAGCACCTGTTTACCGATTTCGAGGAGTTGCACGGCGACCGCGCATATGCCGATGACTCGGCTATTGTTGGCGGGTTGGCGCGCTTCAACGGCCAGAGCGTGATGGTGATCGGGCATCAGAAAGGGCGCGACACCAAGGAGCGCCAATACCGCAACTTTGGCATGCCGCGCCCGGAAGGTTACCGCAAGGCGATGCGTTTGATGCGCCTTGCAGAAAAATTCGGTATCCCGATCATGACCTTCATCGACACCCCGGGCGCGTATCCGGGCGTGGGCGCGGAAGAGCGAGGCCAGTCAGAAGCGATCGGTAAAAATCTCTATGTCATGGCGGAACTGCGCGTGCCGATGATTTGCACGATAATTGGCGAAGGTGGTTCTGGGGGCGCGCTGGCGATCGCGATTGGCGATGCGCTGCTTATGCTGCAATTTGCCACCTACTCGGTGATTTCTCCGGAAGGCTGTGCCTCGATCCTGTGGAAAAGCGCGAGCAAGGCACCCGATGCGGCGGAAACGCTGGGTATTACTGCCACCCGTTTGAAGGCGTTGGGGATCGTTGACAAGATTGTCAGCGAACCGCCGGGCGGCGCGCACCGCGATTACCCGGCGATGATGCAGGCCATGAAAAAAGCGTTGCAAGAGTCGCTGAAACAAGTGCAATCCTTACCCATGACTGAACTGTTGCAAGCCCGTTTCAACCGCCTGATGGGCTATGGAAAATTCAAGGAAGTCGAGTTGTGATCTGGCCGGGCGCGTCGCCGACGCGCTCGTGCTTCCTGCGGGCAGTACTATCCTCCTGGGGCTGAGCGGCGGTGTAGACTCGGTCGTACTGCTGCACCTGCTGCACCAGTTGGCTCCGCATCACTCCTGGCGCTTGAGCGCACTGCATGTCCATCACGGCATCAGCCCGCATGCGGGTGGCTGGGCAATATTTTGTGCAGACCTGTGCACACACTACGGAATTCCATTTCAGGTTGAACATGTGGACATCGCGCCGTTGCGCGAACACGGCATCGAGGCCGCTGCGCGCAAGCTGCGTCATGCGGCATTCAACCGGCAGCCCGTGGATTTCATCGCGCTCGCCCACCATCAGGACGATCAGGCCGAGACCTTATTGCTGCAATTGCTGCGCGGTGCCGGTTTGCGCGGGGCGAGCGCCATGCCGGTTGTCAGGCGGCGCACCGGTCATCCCACCCAACTGCGTCCTTTGCTTAATGTGGCGCGGACTGAATTGTTGGCTTATGCACGGCAGCACGCCCTGCAATGGGTGGAAGACGAGAGCAATGCCGATGACACCTACCCGCGCAACTTCCTGCGCCACCGTGTGCTGCCGTTGCTGGGACAACGCTTTCCGTCTTATCGTGTAACCCTGACGCGAAGTGCGCGGCATTTTGCCGAAGCCGGCGAATTACTGGATCAACTTGCGCAGCAGGATGCGCTGGGTGCTTTGCATAACGGTGGCCTTGAAGTGTCACGCTTGCAGGCATTGAGCACGTCCAGCGCAAAGAATTTGTTGCGCTATTTTCTGCACAGCCTCGGCGCGCCCATGCCGCAAGCGGTGCAACTGGATGACATTTTGCAACAGCTATGCAGCGCCCGGAAAGATGCGGTGGTGCGTCTTTCATTTGGTAATTGGCAGCTCGGGCGTTATCAGGGCAAGGTCTATGTTTTTCCAACCCTGTCCGAGCCTGACAAGAAATTCCATGCGCAATGGCGCGGCGAGGCCGCCATGGAATTATCTGGTCTGGGAGGAACGCTGTATTTTGATCGCGCAATCGGCTGCGGCCTGAGCCTGGAAAAATTGCAGCAAGCTACCGTTACCGTGCGGCTGCGTCGGGGTGCCGAGCGCATTCGTTTTGACGACAAGCGTCCCACGCGCACCCTGAAAAATCTGCTGCAAGAGCAGGGAATCCCGCCTTGGCAGCGAGACAGGCTGCCGCTGCTGTTTTGCGGTGAGACACTGGTTGCCGTTCCCGGTATCGGCGTGGCGTGCGATTATCGTGCGGTGCAGGGTGAAGAGGGGAGGGGGCTGAGATGGATTACAGCTTTTGCAGCTTAGTTCTATCAAACCCTGACCTCATCTCCCAACGGAAGAGGGAGGTGGAAGAGGGAAAACAAGATTTGTTATCAAGGGCGGCACATTTGCCATCATGCTGTTGCATGAGATAGATCGCTGGTTTGAAGCGGGGAGAAGTTGACAGAAGCAAAGTTATAGACAGGTTGGGGCGCAATGAATATAATGCGCGCCGCTGCATCGCACCAGTCATTAATACTTCAAAGTGTATGGCAGGTAAGCCTTAGTGCAACATTGGGGGCAACCCGGGATGTTGGACCTCCGTGTTCAGGCATTCATGCGGCTCCGCATTGTTGTTTGATTGAGCTTTTGCAGTATTAAGCCCTTTAGTCCCCATCGTCTAGAGGCCTAGGACACCGCCCTTTCACGGCGATAACACGAGTTCGAATCTCGTTGGGGACGCCAAATAAAACAGGTGGTTAGCGTTAAAAATAGTTGAAATGTGTCAACCTAAGTCAACTATATTTGACCTGTTT
>CAIQPV010000071.1 GCA_903873725.1 uncultured Nitrosomonadales bacterium | reverse complement strand
TCGGACGATCCTTGAGTCCGATTTACGGGATCGGCAGCACCCTCACGGCCACGCATTTCAAGAACAATCAGCTTGTGGTCTTGCATGTGGGCGACTCCACCCTCTTCCGCGTGCGCAGCGGCGAAATCGATGTGCTCACCGTGGAGCATAACCTCGGGAACGAAATACGCGCCAGAATCGCCCGGGGGGAAACCGTCACCAACTTCAATGAGAACCGGAGTGCGCTTACACGATGCATTGGCCAACCACCTCCGCTCAAGGGTGATGTCACCACTCATGATGTCATCTCCGGCGACCGTTACCTGCTTTGCTCCGATGGCATAACCCGCGCGGTGCTCGCCCCGGAGCTGAATCGACTGATGGTGGATATTCCGGATCCCATGGCGCTCTGTCGCCGGCTCATTAACCGGGCCAACGAAATGGGCGGCATGGACAACGCCTCCGCGGTGGTCGTCTACGTGCCTTGAGATGAGTGTGGACCGGTTCAGCCAGTTGGTCGCGAACCAGCCCGACAATGAACTCTTCAGGTTTTCGCTGGCTCAGGCATTCTTACGCGAAGGACGAACCCTGGAGGCGCTTCCCCAACTTGAATTCTGCGCCCAGAAAAAACCTGACTGGATGATGGTGCGCATCATCCTAGGACAGTCCCTTTGCAAGATGGGGCGAAAGCCAGAAGCCCGGCCCTGGCTGGAGGCGGCCTTGGAGCTTGCTGTCGAACAGCACCACGAGGAACCCGAACGCGAATTGCGCGCCCTGCTGTCGGAGCTATAAATGCCCCGCGGCATGCGCGGAATCGGGTCTGGATTACTAAGTGAATTTGGCGCAGCTGGGCTATTATCCCCAGAGAGGCGCCGGGTAACGCCCGTTTGCAACTAGCCGTGTGATTGCAGCCCGAGCTGCGGTGACATCCTCACGATAGGTCAGCCCAAACCACTCATCCTCACTACGCAGCAACGCGATTGATGACTCGCCCTGCTCATTCAATGTACTGAGTGCCGTGGGAAGATAGAACTCCGCCTTGGGGTTGGACGAACTGCGCGCGAGAAATTCGCCAAGTAGCCGCTCCAACTGCGGGAAAACCGCAGGCGTGAACCCCCAAAAATTCATCGAGACGGTTTCATCACCCGATAGCGCTTTCACGTGTCCGGCCTGCTCCGTGTACCGAGCCCCTGATTCAAAGGGTTCAATCTTGGTTACCTCGGTTATCTTCTGTAGTCGGCCCGCGCCATCAGTCGTGCATAGGCCGCGACTGACCGTGCCATGTTCGGAAAGTGTCTGCTTCAGAGGATATCCGACCATGGCATAGCCTGAACCCTGGGCGAAATTGTGCGCCAGTGACACGTATCCGGAAGCCCCATAAAAATCATCGGCATTGATAACCGCGAATGGGGCTCGCACCGCGTGCCGCGCCGCCCAAACCGCATGACCGGTACCCCAGGGCTTCGTCCGGCCCGGAGCTACTTTCGCGCCGGAAGGCAGGTCATCAACCTTCTGGAAGACGTATTCCACCGCTACATGTTGTTCCAGCCGCCGCCCAATCCCTGCACGAAATTCATCCTCCAAATCCCGGCGAATCACGAGCACTGCCCGTTCGAAGCCAGCCCGCATGGCATCAAATACTGAATATTCGATGATGAGTTCACCCGCCGGCCCCACAGGCTGAACCTGCTTTAGGCCGCCAAAACGGCTCCCCATGCCCGCAGCTAAAATCACTAGATCGTATTTACCGGATGACACGCACTCTAGCGATGTAGAAGGAAGCGTGTGCCGCAAAACAAAAAAGCTCAGGCCACGCGCTGGAAATTGGTGCCAGAGGGCAGGATTGAACTGCCGACCAAGGGCTTATGAGTCCCCTGCTCTACCACTGAGCTACTCTGGCGGGTAATTGATAACCATGCACTTACGTTAATCACTTAGCTTGCTTACTACACCTGTTATCTACACCCTATCTGCAACCAAGAGAAAGGGACTGATAACATGAGCAAAAACACACTGTGGCAAAGAACGGGCGTGCAAGGCCTCTACCGGAATGGGCAGAGCGGCATTTACTACGGTAGGTGGAAAGTGCGGGGCAAGACAAAATGGCAAAGCCTAGAAACGCCTATTTTCGACACCGCGAAGTTTCGACACCGCCAAGAGACCGACAAGATAGAGTTGCAGCGCGGCAACCGTAATGCCGTGGAAACCGGCGAGGCGCTCATGGGGGCGCTACTAGACACCTATTCCGAGCAGATTAAAGGCAATACGGACCTCAAGGAAGGCACCCGCAAGCGCAACCTAACGACGGTTAAATACATCACCAAAACATGGCCGGAACTGCGGACCATGAAGCCACAGGACGTTTCGACGGTTGCGATAGCTGAATGGACTAAGCTCATCAAATCGGCTGGTTCCAACTTCACCCCCAACGGAGCCAAGGAATCACTCAGGGGCAACTCGTCCAGCAGCGTGAATAAAGCGGTCTCCGCGCTTCGTGAGATCATGGAAATGGCAAGACTTGGTGGCATCATTACTATCAATCCCGTTGTAGAGAAATCAGAGGGCGTCCGCTTGCGTAAAAGGGTGACAGTGACGCCGCTCGTACTGCCAAGCGACACCGAGCTTGCTTGCGTATTGCACGCAATGGAAACCAACGGCGCAAGGGGTGGCTGGGGTATCGAGGCCGCTGACTTCTGCCGATTCCTGGCTTTCACCGGAATGAGAGTTGGCGAGGCTGGGCGCGCCACTTGGCAAGATGTGAACATGAGCAAGCGACAGCTAAAAGTGCAGGGCACGAAATCCGATAGCTCCGTCCGCACCATCCCCCTTTTCCCAGACCTAGAGAAACTGCTCGCTAAGCTCACCGAGCGGCGCAAGTCGGCGGCACGGTTTGCCGTCGATGGCGTCCCGTTCCTTAGTCCGAAGGACAGCATTTTCAGAATCAGCGAATGCCAAAATACGATTGATTCCGCATGTGAGAAACTCGGCGTGGCGCGTTTTACCCATCACAATTTGCGAGACCTATTCGCCACCAAGTGCATTGAATCGGGCGTGGACATTCCAACGGTTGCGCGCTGGCTAGGTCATGCCGATGGCGGCGCACTCCTTATGCAGAGATACGCCAACCTCCGCGACACCCACAGCCAAGCACAGGCCAGCAAAGTGAGCTTTGGAGGTGGACTGTGAAAACCACCAACACAAACGACCTTAAAGCACGACGCGCGGAGATTCGCCGCATGATGCTTGGTAAGCGCTCTGAATGTCGCGAAATGGTGTGGGCGCTTGTATTGGAATTTTACGGCATGGCAGAAGATGCGCAGGAATATGAAAAACAGTTAGTCGCCTCCAAAACAAAACCGGACGCCGCTAAAGATGCTGAGACTAAGGCTATCACCGATCGCGCAATTTTGGGCGTGTTGGCCGAAATGAGCGCGGCTGCGGAGCGGCATGATGAAATGGCATTTGTGCGCCTTGCTGAATGTATCGCAGCGCGCAAAAAGGCGGCTGGCGGGTTTGCCGACCCCCTATCTTCCGCGATAGTGAATTTTGCGGGCGGGGCGCATGGTGGAGTGTTCAATATCGAGCAGTTCTCCAAGGGGCGCGACGAGGACAGGAAAACCATCACCGCGCGTGTTCGTGCGCTGGGGTTCCGTTATCAAGTCGGCAGACCTAGGAAAACCTAGGAAAAGTTTCTGGGGCGACTCCCTACTTTTTCGGATAGGGAGCGCCATTCTGGGGGAAGTTATGGCACCCCTAGAAAACAAATTAGAGGAT
This sequence comes from uncultured Nitrosomonadales bacterium, assembly GCA_903873725.1. Lineage (GTDB taxonomy): Bacteria > Pseudomonadota > Gammaproteobacteria > Burkholderiales > Gallionellaceae > CAIQPV01. Next base: position 4,213 of record CAIQPV010000071.1, on the reverse strand, counting down.
AACGCTCCCAAAATAGAGCGCCTCACCTTCACCTCGAAAGAGGTTTGTCAGACGTTGGGCATCAGCGTGGCAACACTCTGGCGCATGAACGCTCGCGGCTTTCTAAAGCCGCTTCCCGGTATCCGGCACAAGCTCTACTCCGTGGCCGCTATCAAGCGTTTCGCGGAAAAGGGGGCTGCGTGAAAACCAAAGCCTTCCGATGGCATAAGGTGTCCGGCAGCGGACACACCAAGATAAATCAGCGCGTTGAACTGCGCGCACGTTACCTACGCATGCGATACGTCCCAGACCGCGTGGTCTGGAACAAAGGAGGCTGGTAATGAGTGGCGTCATATCATTGGCCGACGATGAGACACAAAAAACGGTCTCGGCTCCATTGGCGTACTATGAGCCAGCCTCGAAAGGCTATTTAGTTCAGAACACGCGCAAGCAGTGGATACAGGTAACGGAAGGGTCGCTGCGCAGACAACTAAAGCCTTACTTCCGCGAGAAGGAAAACAAGGAACTGCTTTCACCGCTCGATGCGCATTTGAACAGATTGCAGCTAGAGTGTGACGTTGCCTATGCGGGACCGCTCGCGGGAAGCGCAAGCGGTCTCCGGGAAAGCAAAGATGGGCGCAGGCTGCTAATCACAGAGGGGCCGCGAATCATTGATTCTCGTCCAGGTGAGTGGACAATCCTGAGCCGGTTGCTTGAAAATTTGCTCATCGATGAGTTTATGGACCAGCGGCCTTATTTCTATGGCTGGATGAAGGTCGCGCGTGAGGCATTGCGGAATGGCAAGTCGCGGGCGGGGCAAGCGCTCGTTATTGCGGGATCTCGCGACTGTGGTAAATCGCTACTTCAAAATCTAATCACCCATTTGCTCGGAGGGCGCTCAGCAAAGCCCTATGGATGGATGGCGGGACTAACCGATTTCAACTCTGAGTTGTTCGAGGCCGAACACCTCATGATTGAGGATGAGGTTGCCAGCAATGACCTCCGCTCGCGGAGAAATTTCGGGGCGCAGTTAAAGAGCGTCACGGTGAATACAGTCCAGAAATGCCACCGGAAAAACAGACCGGCGCTTTCTCTGGAACCGTTTTGGCGCTTATCCGTTACGGTGAACGATGAGCCGGAAAACCTAATGGTTTTGCCTCCGATAGATGACAGCATTGAGGACAAGATAATATTGCTCAGGGCAAATCGGAAACCAATGCCGATGCCAACCGTAACGCAGGATGAGCGTGATGCATTTTGGGGAAGGCTGATTCTAGAGTTACCGGCATTTTGCCATTTCCTGGACTCGTGGGAAATTCCCGATGAGTTGGTTTCATCGCGCTTCGGAATCACTCACTATCATCATCCGGCATTGCTTGCTGCGATTGATGCGCTGCAACCGGAAAACAAACTGCTTCAACTTATCGACGTAGTATTCCTGTCAAAAGAAAGCGTGTGGGCCGGTACAGCCGCAGAACTAGAGGCTGGTTTAACAGGAAATCAGTCGCAAGTTTGCCATGAAGCAAGGCGCTTACTGTCATTCCCCACGGCTTGTGGAACGTATCTGGGCAGACTCGCAAAGAAATGCCCGGATCAAGTTGAGAAAGACCGCACCGCAAATTCTCGGCGCTGGATACTTCGCAGGGGCAATCAATGACGCCATGTCACCATATTTCCCAAGTTATTCAAAAAAAGAAGTAGTAATGAGATACCGTCATTTTGTGGGGTTTGGCAAAAAGGGTGTCATGCCGTCATGCTAGACCTATCGAAACTCGAAAACGTCCGGCAAAGGAGCGGCAAGGTTGAGGCACGTTGCCCAGCTTGTGCCCAGATGGGCGCGGACACATCCGGCAATCATTTGTATATCGGAGTAGATGGGCGCTTTGGCTGCATAGTGAATCAGGGGCCGGACGGTGAAGCGCACCGCAAGGAGGTTTGGAGGCTTACGGGAAGCGCCGACGCAGCCCAGCCAAAGCCAATTCCGGCCAAACGGAAGGCGGCTAGGGTCATGGCACCCCTTCCCGCCCTGCGACCTTTAACGGCGAAAGAAATGGCAGGGATACAGCACTTGCGCGGCTGGCATACTTTCGCGGGTCTGGAATTGCTCACGCAACGCGGCTTGCTGCATTTCGCGCGGGTCTGGGACGATGGGGCCGAGCATCCGGCATGGCTGGTAACGGATTCGACTGGGCGCAATGCACAGGCGCGCAAGCTGGACGGCACCGCATGGAAATGCGGCAAGGCAAAGACCCTGCCGGGGCGGGAAGCCTCTTGGCCGATTGGGGCGCCGGAAATAGGCAACAGGCGCAATGTCGCATTGTGCGAAGGCCAACCGGACTTTGCCGCTGCCCTGCTTGTGGCATGGTGGGAGGGGGTCGAGGTTGCGCCGGTCTGCATGACTGGGGCCGGTAATTCCATCCCAGCCGATGCGCTCCCCTACTTCACCGGCAAGCGCGTCCGCATTGCGGTCCATTCAGATGAGGCCGGACTAGGGGCCGGAAAGCGATGGGCGCGCCAACTGCGAAGCGTCGGGGCCGTAGTGGATGGATTTGATTTCTCTGGGCTATCGCGTGCCGATGGAAAGCCGGTTGAGGATTTGGCCGATTACGCGACCCTGTTGGATTCTGAAACCCCCGCACCCGCTGCGATATTCGCCGGACTGCACGACTCGACGCCGCGCGCAGTGGTATGAAATGTGCGCATCTAAACGATTTGGTGGAGCATGACAGCGATACAGACAGGCTCGGCTGGGGTGATCATAAGTCAGCCGACTCCGCTTTCGTGGAACTACTCACTGATAATGGGTACTCGGAATCCGAGGCCGAGGAGATTGCCACGCTAGCGGCAGACTACGCCGCGCGACTTGGCAGGGTCGAGGCCGCGCAGCTTGTGAGGCGAATCCTGGCACAAGTCACAATCACATCACCGGCAGGGGCCGCGCTAGTTTGCGCGCTCGGCTGCGAAGGCAACGGGGACGGACGGCGCTCCTTCGAACAAATCGCGCGGCTCTACGGTATCAGCAAGCAAGCCGTGCAATGTGCATCTCGACAGGTCGCATCGGATTTGGGCAAGCTGGCCGCGAAAAATGCGAGCTATGCCAAGCCGGAAATGCCCGGTGAATGGCTCAGTTCGCGGGAGGCGTCGAAGATGTTTGGGAAGCCGGGGCAATGGCTTCTGGACATGACCAAGCGCGGGTTACTCACGCCGGAAATCGGCAAGGCCAGAATCCGTTTCTATCGCAGGGACCAACTAGAGGAAGCCATGAGGCACCATATGCTTTCAGAAGGAACACATCCTAACACAACGACACATGAATCCGAAGATAACAGACGTAACGGGGCAATTCCTACAGAGGCCGCGTTTGCTGGACCGCACTGAGTTTGCCTCCTGCAAATGGGACAGCACCGAGGGAGGCTGGCGCGTTCCATGCCCGAAAACAACGTGCATTTGCCAGTGTACCGATGCGCAACGCCTTTCCAAACCAGCCGGAATCATCTCCGACGATGGGCGCTTTTTTCGATGCTCGAACCTAAACGAACCGGAGCAGAGCCGCCATGCCGATGCCGTGGTGAACCGCTTTGGGCATGATAGTTGACGCAACCTGTAGCAGTGTATGCCGACTCAACTTTTGACCGCTACCGGAGCCGCAAAGCTGGGCATTGCCTCCCGTGCCACTATCCAACGCAAAACCGCAGACGGCACGATAAAGCCGGTTGCCGTCACCGAGCGGGGCGTGCCGTTGTATACAACCGGTGGGCTGATTGCTCTTTGTGTCCCCTTTAGTGCCAACGTGGACGGGAAGAAATGCGGCAGTGATGAGGATGAGACTCCCGCAATCAACACCGCTCAGCTTGCCGCAGAGTTGCGCGCCAAGATTGCAGATCGCGAGGCAACCATTGCCATGATGAAGCAGAATCACGCCGAGTTGCTTGCATCGATGGAACAGGCGCACGCCGCTAATATGGCTTCCCGCTCTGCTGTATCGGCCCATGAGGGAAAGCGCAGCGCGCTAGAGGCGAAGTTTGCCGCTATCACCGCAGAGTTAAACGCTCAGCTATTCGCAAAGGATAAGGAAATCAGCGCCTCGCTAGCCGCCAAAGATGCTGAAATCGCAGCCGCCAAAAACGGAAGCTGGGAAAAGCTGGGGGTGTTGCGCGACCCGTTCCATGAGGCCGCTTTCGCCAAGGACGATTCAGCACCCGAGGCCAAGACCGATGCCGAGCGCTGGGCAGTT
>CAIQPV010000070.1 GCA_903873725.1 uncultured Nitrosomonadales bacterium | reverse complement strand
TGCTTTCCCTGGCAAGGCGTTGGGCTTCGGGCAGGTTCTTGGTATTACCAAGCCTTACGCCTCTGTTTCGCGCCACTGCCATCGCCGCGATCGTGCGCTCGGAAATGGCCTTAGCCTCCGCTTCTGCCACGGCGGCCATGATGTGAAGGGTCAGGGGTGAGGCATTTTCGAGGTCGCATGCCACAAAGGGAACGCCGGCTTCCATCAGCGTCGCCACGAAAGCTACGGAGCGGGCCAGTCGATCCAGTCGGGCAATGACGAGGGTTGCCCGGTGCCGTTTTGCGTAAGCCAATGCTTCAGCAAGCCGGGGCCGGTCAGCATGACGCCCGCTCTCGACTTCTGTGTATTGGGCGAGGAGTTCGTGATCACGCCCATTGAGGAACCGCAACACCGATGCCTGCTGCCCTTCCAGCCCCAGATGACTGGAAAACTGCTTTTGAGTTGAGCAGCGATAATACGCAACAAACTTAGCCATTGTGGTCTCCAGTGCCAGCGCAACGCTCGATTACACCACAATAGGGTCGCTTATGGTTTTAATCACCTGTGTTCCTGACCCTGGTTTCAGAAATATCGCCCCGCACTGGCTCCGTCCCGGATGGAACACAACGGCCCCAACTTGCCTCCGGACTGCCTTACCACGCGGCGCTGGTGATTACGAAGAATAGTATTAATACGGTATTTTTCGTAATCGTGAACACATATTCATTTCACAAGATATACGCACCAAGGCATCTGGAAGGATGTGAAACTGGATTGTGTATGGCGCCAAAGAGATGTTGACCTGTGGATGTATGGCAGTATCATAGTGTGAATATTGGTAGAGAAGGACTGCGGCAATGTCCCTTTATCGCGAACACCAGCGGATCGAGCGGCTAAAGGACTGGACGAATGCCGTTCGATTTGCCTTCCCAGCGGCGGTCATCCTCAAGATATCGGGCTGCAACATATTCGCTGACATGGCCGGCACTGGCTGGTGGGTGTTTGGGGCTACTGCGCTGATGTCCTTCATCGGGTGGGGGTTGTATCCCCAGGCGTCCAGGCAATTGACGCAGTTCGTAGCGAGCGTCAACGCCAACGAGAAGCTCCTCGCCCAGTATCAGGACGACGCCGTGATCGGGCGGTGGGAGGACATGATAACCGGCCTCCGAAACCAGCAGACCATGTATTTGACCCTGGGAGCGGCGGCAGCAAAACGAGGTGATGCCGTGGCGGCTGGCCTCCTTTACGGACAGGCGAAGACAGTAGAGAGCCACCTCCGCAAGCATGGCTGCTGACCACTGCCTTTAACGGAAATGTATCATGGCAGTCGCATTTGTATTGCATCGATCTTGGTGTAGAATGTCGGCCGATAGCCGCAAGATAATATTTACAATCATCAAAAGTATGGCGTATTAATGCAGCATAGAAATATACAGCCATTACATAAAGGAGATAAATATGGCAAAATATTGTGTTAGCACACCCGGAGTTCCACACATAACCTTTGACACCGAGGCAGAGGCAGAAAAATTTCTTAAATGGGCGACTAGGTCGGACGAAAAAGCTTCAAGCCAATCATCGATAAAAAAGGTGTTTGCCAGCGGTGTAGTCGTTGATAAGCGGCTTACAGCAGCTTTTCAGAAACTTCGCAAAATCGGATATACCGCTCTTGAAAACCACTGGTGTTGTGCGAGATGCGGGTGGTCAGCAATATCTGACGAGCAGGCGGACAAAGCGGTTTTCTATCATTCACAAGACTATGACCAGTTCATGGAGTTGCGATGTGGCTTCCTGGTATGGAGCGGGAACGGCCAAGAAATCTGCGACACCATTGTCGAAGCAGGGCTTAGGGTTGAGTGGGACGGTTCGGTAGCAACCAGGATACTGGTATTTCTGTAGGAGCGTGGGGTAGTAATGGTAGCACGGCTTCAATGCCGTGCTACCATCTCAAGCCAAGGCCGGAGCGGCATGTAATATGGTCCCGCGCTGCCCGAAGGCTGCCAAAGGGAGAGGGTGATATGGTGGCTCGATCGCGAGCAGATGACATAACCATGCTCGATAAGGTCGCCCAAGCGATTGCGTCAGCGGATAGAGGCAACTTCGACCATGACCGCCATCGATATCGCAGGCTGGCGCTTGCAGCGTCTCGAACAATGGCGCGGCCGACGAAGGGCGTGGTCTACGCGGCCCATGCTGGATGTTTGACGGCGCCCCCACAGCGATGAAAGGAGCGCCATCAGTGCGATTGGTGTGCTTTAGTATTCAGAGGCAAGCATGATCGTCATAACGCGGCAAGTAAGGGTAGAATCAGCAGGATTAGAAGAAGCGTATTCAAGTTTGGTGTCATAGTAGTCGATTTTGTAAAAGACCTTGATGCCATCTACTACGACCTTGGCAAAATCATGTTCGACATACGGATCATTGTCATCGCAAAACTCGTTAAAGCTGCGGATGGCATCCATGATCTGTTTGATCTTCTCTTGACCAAGGGCCTGAATACCAACGGTCAGCATCACTCGACCGCCGACGCCCTGAACGCGGAGTGCGTCATTCAACTCGCGAATACGGGCTGTCTCGGTGTTCGATTTGTCGTTCATGTTTTGTGCTCCGCTATAGGCGTGGTTAATGGTTGCGGCAGAGCGCCGCAGATGATTCGTTGTGATGATCGGTAATGCTGTCGCTGGTCAGGC
>CAIQPV010000069.1 GCA_903873725.1 uncultured Nitrosomonadales bacterium | reverse complement strand
TGCTTATCAAGGTTTAAAGTATCCATTTGAACCCTCGACGAAGAGTCAACGAGTTGAAAAGGCACGGGGAGCGAGGCCGCACACCCCACAGCTATTGCAGCCACAAACAAGATGGCAATAAGATTGTTTTGTCCTTTTATCATTTCTGTTCCTTCCTAATCCAGAGTCATAGCCACAAACAGACGCTAATATGCAAACATGAGTTCTTGTGGAATATGCGGTTGACACATTAATCAGGCCACGTATCAAAAGTATGTTCAGTGTGTATCAAAAAAACATGCTGCAATCGAACTGCACTCAGGGGGATTTTGGTATGTAGCAGGAAAGGCAAGCAATGCGCTAAGGTCTTAGGTCATCTGATTGGCAGCGGCATTTTCAATCTCTATGGGATAAATTCCCTGCCCCTTGGGGCGTAAAGCAGGCGAACAGCCTGCGGGTTTGACCTTGGGGTTGATACTCCGCACCTTGGGGAGGGGTTCTTCATTCAGGCGGCGTAATCGGTGTATTCCACCAGCCGCCGCCGAGCGCGACAAAAAAGGCGGTTGTATCCTGCAGACGCTGGGCTTGAGCCTGTAAATAGCCGAGCTTTGCCTGACGATATTGGATGTCTGCTGCAAGCACCAGCAGATAGTTAATCGTTCCGGCTCGGTAGTTTATTTGTGCGAGATGCAACGATTCCTGCGAAACCTCCATATATTGAGATTCGGCTTGCATGATTTCCGCATCATGTTCCAGAGCTCTCACGGTATCGGCCACTTGCGCAAAAGCGGCAAGGACGGTTTGTCGATAAAGTGCCAGACTTTGTTTATACGCGTCTACTGCAGCCTGTTTCTTCGCAGACAGTGTGCCACCATCAAACAGGGGGGCTGTGATGTCAGCTCCAAAACTCCAGAAACGAGCATTGCTGCCGAAAAGCGTGTTCATTGATATCGCGTTCTGTCCATATGATCCATTCAAAGTAAAACTGGGGAACTGTGCGGCTCTGGCAACGCCTATGTTGGCGCTGGCACCATGCAGTTGAGCCTCGGCTACCAAAATATCCGGGCGCTGGCGTACCAATTCTGAAGGCAGAGATAGTGGCAATTTGCTGGGCAGGGAAAGTTCTGACATTGAAACTTCCGAAGGCATCCATTCTGATGGGGCATGTCCGGCAAGGGTAGCCAGCAAGTGTTCTGACTGGCTGAGCCTTTGCAACAATGGTGGCAGAGTGGCTTCTAGAGCGGCCAACTGGCTGCGTAGACTTAGCACGGCCCCATAAGAAACTGTACCGGCTTGGGCCTGTTTCTCGGTAATGGCGACCTGTTCTTTCTGCAATTCGATCAACTGTTCAGTATATTTTATTTCATCCCGATAGGCCGCCATGGCGATGGCGGTATTGACAATATTTCCCGACAAAGCAAGGTAGGTGCCCAAGACTGTGGAACGTTGCAAATCTACCTGGGACCGTAGATTCTCGACGACGCGATGTTCCCCGCCAAATACATCAAGCGAGTAGCTGACGGATGCTGAAAGTGTGGCCAGATTGAAAATACTGCCGGGCACAGGACTCCCAATATGTGCTGGAGAATAAAGCTGTCGTACCGGATTGAAAACGGCACCGATCTGCGGGTAGAAAATTCCATAACCTGCCAGAAGGGTGTCGTTGCTTTGACGGAGACTTGCCTGAGCTGCCTCCAAGCTTGGATTGTTAGCGAACCCCTCCGCAACAGCCGCATCGAGCTGCTTTGAGTTAAACAGGATCCACCAGTTGGAAACAGGCCCAATGCCCTGTTCGAAACGCTGAGGCTGCCCCTCTATAGAAACAGTTTCCGCAGGATCCTTCCCGTAATTGTAATGATCGACTGAAGGTGCTTTGGGATGTACAAAATCCGGCCCTACTGTACAGCCTGAAAAAAGAAGCAGCGAGATCACACAAAGAGACCACGCACTTTTACCGTTGCT
>CAIQPV010000068.1 GCA_903873725.1 uncultured Nitrosomonadales bacterium | reverse complement strand
CGACCTCGAACTGGGCGGCACCGACCAGAAATTCAACCTGCTGATGGGGCGCGAGTTGCAAAAACATTTCGGACAGCCCGCACAGTGTGTGTTGACTATGCCATTGCTGGAAGGGCTGGACGGCGTCAACAAAATGTCCAAGTCACTCGGAAATTATGTTGGTATCACCGAATCGCCCCAGGAAATGTTCGGCAAGCTGATGTCGGTTTCCGACGACCTGATGTGGCGTTATCTGGAATTGCTTTCGTTCGAGTCGATGAGCACCATTACCAAATGGCGAACCGAGACGGAGCAAGGACGCAATCCGCGCGATATTAAGGTATTGCTGGCCCAGGAAATGGTTGCACGTTTCCATAGCCGCACCGCAGCCGAACAGGCGTTGATAGAATTCGAGGCGCGGTTCAGGCAGGGTGTATTGCCCGATGATATGCCGGAAATTTCCGTCACCAGCACAAACGGGCAGATCGGTATTGCCCAAATGCTTAAACAGGCCGGGCTGGTGGAAAGCACTTCGGAAGCATTGCGCATGATACAGGCGGGAGCTGTGAAATTAGATGGGACGCGCATAAACGACAAGGCGTTGCAACTCAAGACGGGCACGTTGGTGGTTGCACAGGTTGGAAAGCGCAAATTCGGACGGGTGGCAGTGGCTTAGTGCGTCAGAATATTTTCGCAGGCCGGGTAACTTGGCGGCTTGACAGACTCCCGCGCCATTGCGATCATTTATACGTTGTAATGCCCGCTATCCATGATTCGGTAGCGGGTCTTTTGTATGGAGTGCAAGTTGCGACATAAAAACTGGTTGGATCGAATATTGGACCCTATTGCACATACCCTTGAAGAGTGGGGCGCCATGATGTGCACCCGGGACTTCTGGGGTATCGTTGCTGTTGGCGCGACGGTATCGGGATTCCTGATAGCAGCGCTGATCATGATGACCAACTTCGACATCATGCGCATGAGAAATTGCTTCGATGCCAGCAATATGAGCGCCTACCTCATGTTCAATACGCTACTGTTCTTCGTGTTCGGCGGAATGCTGGCGATAGGGGAAGTATTCAACTACTTTGACAACCGGCGGCGGGGCATTCCGCACAAGCGTAGCGCCCTCTTCTGGTTTGTCATGGTCACGACAACTTTGGGAAGCATCGGGCTGGTGCTGCTGAAAATCTCATGCGTCAACTCTATTTATTAATGTTCAGATGCCAGTTAATCATTGACTTATCCGCGTTAGTCAAATTCTTCTGATAACCTCCTTCTTTACAGTGCGGACCAAGCTTGAATTACTGGAGCGATTGAGGAAGACTGAAAAAATGGAACTCTTTATTTTTCATTGGGGAAAGTGATGTTCAAGAACCTGAGAATAGGCACAAAGCTAGGCGTAGGTTTTGCTTTCGTGCTGGCTCTGCTGATTCTTGTTTCGGGAATTTCATTACTGCGTATTTCCGAAATTACTTCGGCCACGACGCAGATTGTTGATGACCGTATACCCATGATCGGGATGTCCGATGAAATCATGGTAAACACGCTGATTGTGGGACGTGCGGTTCGCAACCTCGTTTTGTCAACCAGCAAGGATATTGAGAAGGCGCAACTTGAGGTTATTGCCGATGCACGCAAGCGCAACAGTGAGATTTTAGCCAAGATACAGCCCTTGATCATTTCGGCAAAAGGCAAGGAGCTGTTTGATAAAATGGTCGAAGGGCGGGAAAAATATGCTGGAGCGGTGGATACGATTATTCCTATGGCCGATAGCGCGACAAAGTATTACAACACGCCACAGGCAACCGAATTTCTGTTCGGCGATTTCACAAAGGTTGCGAACGAATACGTCGAGCAGGTCAAGAGTTTCAGCAACTTCCAGAAAGAAGAAGCGGGTAGAACCGGCAAGGATGCGGCAGAAACTGCAAATGCTTCCATGCTGCTGGTGCTGGTACTGATGCTCATTGCAGTCATCCTGACGATCGTGTTTTTGTGGTGGCTCACCCGCACTATTACAAGGCCCATGCACGAAGCAGTAGAAGCAGCCAATAAAATGGCCAATGGAGACTTATCGTTCAGGCTAAGTGCCGATACACGCGATGAAACCGGCATGCTGAACGTGGCAATGAGCAAAACTCAGCAAAGCGTCCAGGCACTTGTTAACGATGCAAACATGCTGGTCAAAGCTGCAGTCGATGGCCGTTTGACCGCCCGCGCCGATGCGACAAGGCATCAGGGTGATTACAGGGAAATTATCCAGGGCGTGAATAATGTACTGGATGCAGTGGTCGGACCGCTGAACGTGGCGGCGAAATATGTTGACGACATCGCCAAAGGAAATATTCCACAGAAAATTACCGCAACTTTCAACGGTGATTTCAATGTTATCCGGAACAACCTGAATACCTGTATTGATGCGATAAATACTCTGGTGGCGGATGCCGATATGCTGTCGCTTGCAGCGCTGGAAGGGCGGTTGGACATTCGTGCCGATGCTGCAAGGCATCAGGGGGATTTCAAGAAAATCGTGCAGGGCGTAAATGACACGTTGGATACGATTGTCGGACCGGTCAACGAGGTTGTGCGCGTATTGGGCGCATTGGCCAGGAGCGACCTGACCCAGGACATCACTAACGAGTATCATGGAATCTTCGGCCAGCTCAAGGATGATGCCAATGCTACAGTGGAAGAGCTCACCGGGGTAATCAGCCGTATCAAGGAAGCGGCCGATGCCGTCAATATCGCATCCAGGGAAATAGCTTCCGGCAACGCCGACCTGTCGCAGCGCACAGAGGAACAGGCTTCCAACCTTGAAGAAACGGCCTTCAGCATGGAGGAGCTGACTTCTACCGTGCAACAGAATGCCGAGAACGCCAAGCAGGCCAACCAACTGGCGGCAGGGGCATCCGATATCGCCATGAGGGGTGGCGAAGTGGTGGGCAAAGTGGTGCAGACCATGTCATCGATCAGCGAGAGCTCGAAGAAGATTGTGGACATCATCAGCGTGATAGACGGCATCGCCTTCCAGACCAACATTTTGGCGTTGAATGCGGCGGTGGAAGCGGCGCGTGCGGGCGAGCAGGGGCGAGGCTTTGCGGTTGTCGCCTCTGAGGTGCGCAACTTGGCGCAACGCTCTGCGGCGGCGGCGAAGGAAATCAAGACGCTGATCAACGATTCCGTTGATAAGGTGACGGTAGGCACCGATCTTGCGGACAAGGCCGGCAAGACCATGGACGAGGTAGTCAACTCGGTCAGGCGGGTGACCGACATCATGGCGGAAATCAGTGCGGCTTCGGTCGAACAGAGCTCCGGCATCGAGCAGGTGAATCAGGCGATCACACAGATGGATGATGTGACTCAGCAGAATGCGGCGCTGGTGGAACAAGCCGCTGCTGCGGCCGAATCACTTGAGGAACAGGCGCAGCAACTGTCTGCCATGATCAGCACTTTCCGTTTGTCCGGCGAACGGGCAGCGCCGGTGGCTGTACGCGGCGGACAGCGCGCCTTGCCTAAGGCAGCGACGGCACGCCCGACCCCGCAGCGAACTGCAAAGGCACTGCCCAAACCCGGTATCACAGATGACGAAGAATGGAAGGAATTTTAAAAAATCCGTAAAACGTGAAAGGTGAAACGTGAAAAGTAAAATCGGAATCGTGGCAAAGCAATCCAGTTTTGTGCGTTTCGCGTTTTACCTTGCATCCAATGCGTTTCACATCTCATATTTCACATTTCGCGGTTTTTCATAATGGCAGACGAAGATAGCTTCCGGGATAAGAGCGGGCGTGAATTCAAGTTCACTTCGCAAGATTTCAAGCGGGTGCAAAAGCTCATCTATGACCACGCCGGCATTTCCCTCAGCGAGAGCAAACAGGAATTGGTTTATAGCCGCCTGTCGCGGCGTTTGCGCGCTACCGGCATACGGTCTTTCGAGGAATACCTTAGTCTGCTTGAACACGACGATGAGGCGGAATGGGAGGCTTTCACCAACGCTTTGACCACTAACCTGACATCGTTCTTCCGCGAGTCACACCATTTTCCCATCCTCGCTGAGCACATGCGCAAACACACCGGCCATGAGCCATTCGCAATCTGGTGTTCAGCCGCATCTACCGGTGAAGAACCTTTTTCCATAGCGATGACTGCGGTGGATGCTTTTGGCAGCTTTGCCCCGCCGGTGACTATTATTGCCACCGACCTGGATACCAACGTGCTGGAAACCGCCAAGGCCGGTGTTTATCCGATGGCGCGGGTGGAGAAGCTCGACCCGGATTTGGTCAAGCGGTTTTTCTTGCGCGGTACAGGCAAACAGGAGGGCTATGTCAGGGTACGGAAGGAGTTGCGCGACATGATTACTTTCCGGCAACTTAACCTGCTTGATAATAACTGGCCGATCCGTTCGCCGCTGGATGTTATTTTCTGCCGCAATGTAATGATTTATTTTGATAAGCATACGCAACTTGAGATATTGAAGAAGTTTGTGCCGTTGTTACGCAACGACGGGCTGATGTTCGCCGGACATTCCGAAAGTTTTTACCACGCGGAAGCTTATTTCAAGCTGCGTGGCAAGACGGTGTACGAGCTTGCCGCAAAAGCCAAAACGGTGTCAGTTCCGCCCAGCCGGAGGACGGATGCTGATTCCCCACCTTTGGTGCAGCGCGGAGCCGGAAAGCCTTAAGCAGGTGGATCGGGCCATGCACACGGATAAGGATTACGAAGAAGTCCTGTCGCCGAACCTTTACTTCGACAAGAACTTTGAAATCGAGGCGGTCAAGATATTGCCGGGTGAATATTATGTAACGACACGGGACATGGCGCTGGTGACAGTATTGGGTTCGTGTGTCGCGGCGTGCATATATGACAAGACGCTGGGCATAGGCGGGATGAACCATTTCATGCTGCCGGATGACAGGCGCGATGGCGGGGACATATTGAGCCCCTCGATGCGTTACGGTACTTACGCCATGGAAATAATGATCAATGAATTGCTCAAGATGGGTGCCAAGCGCAGCAATCTGGAGGCCAAGGTATTTGGAGGCGGCAACGTGTTGCGCGGTTTTACCGTGAACAAAGTCGGGCAAACCAATGCTGTTTTTGTAGTTGACTATTTGCGCAAAGAAAACATCAGGGTTGCGGCGCAGGATCTGCTCGACATTTATCCGCGCAAGGTTTATTACTTCCCGCGCAGCAGCAGGGTGCTGGTAAAACAATTGCGCGGAGTGCATAACGACACCATTATCGAACGCGAACAGGCTTATAGCGCACGCCTCAAAATGGCCGACGTGCAGGGCGATGTGGAGTTGTTTTGATTTTCGAAATAGGCGCAATCTGCGGGTTTATTCGCGGATTTGGAATGGGATGAAATTGTATAAGGTATCCGTAAATGAATAATACTGTCCCGAAGCGCAAAATCAAGGTGCTGGTTATCGATGATTCGGCACTGATTCGTAGCGTCCTCAAGGAAGTCATCAATAGTTTCCCGGACATGGAAGTGATAGGTGCGGCGTCGAATCCGTTGCAGGCACGGGAGATGATCAAGACGCTCAATCCCGATGTGTTGACTCTGGACGTGGAAATGCCGCAGATGGACGGGTTGACCTTCCTGGAAAAGCTGATGCGCCTGCGCCCCATGCCGGTACTGATGATTTCCAGTTTAACCGAGCGCGGTTCGGATGCAGCGTTGCGTGCACTGGAGTTGGGGGCAGTTGATTTTCTACCCAAGCCCAAGCTGGGTATTGTTGAGGGTATACAAGAATATGCCGATGAAATTGCGGGAAAAATCCGGGTCGCATACGGCACTAAAATCCACTCTCATACTCAGGGAGAACATTCGGCAATCACATCGTTACCCGCGTTGGGCAACCGAATTGCCACTACCGAGAAAATCATCGCGGTCGGTTCCTCCACCGGCGGTACTGAAGCGATCAAGGAATTGCTTATCAGGATGCCGGCCGATGCGCCCGGTATCCTGATTGCGCAACACATGCCCGAGGCGTTTACCAAGTCTTTTGCCAATCGCCTGGACGGACTGTGCAAGATCAAGGTAGTTGAATCGGAGGGCAACGAGCGTGTATTGCCGGGCCATGCCTACATCGCTCCGGGGCATTCGCATCTGTTGCTTAAACGCAGCGGCGCCAATTATATGACCGAGCTTAGCCAGTCTGCCCCGGTTAACCACCACCGTCCTTCGGTGGAAGTTCTGTTCCGTTCCGTGGCACAGTTTGCGGGCAAGAACGCCATCGGTGTGATGCTGACCGGCATGGGCAAGGACGGTGCGATCGGTATGCTGGAGATGCGTCAAGCCGGGGCGTACAATCTGGCGCAGGATGAAGCGAGCTGTGTGGTATTTGGTATGCCGCGCGAGGCTATCGCGGTCGGCGCGGTGGACGAGGTGGTGCCGATACAGGAAATGACCCAACGTGTACTCAACAGGCTGATGCAGAGCGGAGGCATGGGTAACAGGGTGTGAGCATGTTGATAGTTAAAGCAAGGCGGCAAAACCGCGCCATGCCAACCAATAACATACGTCTAATAACAGACAACTGCCATAAAAACGAAATACTGGAGAGGAGATAAGCAGCATGGACATCAAGGTAACGACATCCGGGTCGGTTGCGTCGATTTACATGAATGGGCGCTTTGATTTTAGTGCGCACCGCGCCTTCAAGGAGGCATACGATCCGTTGTTGCAGCAAAAAGGCTTTACCAGCCTGGAGATTAACCTGGCAAATGTGGCATATATGGACAGTTCGGCGTTAGGCATGTTGCTGCTGTTGCATGAACGCGCACAAGCGGAAGGCAAGACAGTTGTGCTGTGCCGGGCAAACTCCACCGTGATGCAGATTCTCGATATTGCCAACTTCGGAAAACTGTTCACCATTCGTTGAGTCGTCAGCTTTCGGGACTATCATGCCAACCACGAAAACAGGTTTGACCATTCTGGTAGTTGATGACTCACGCCCGGATCTGGCATTGATGACCGCCATGCTGGCTAAAATGGGACATGAGGTCATGCAGTCAACCAGCGGGGAAGCGGCGCTGGACATATTCCGGCAACAAATACCGGACATGGTATTGATGGATGTTCTGATGCCCGGTATCGGCGGTTTTGATGCTGTGCGTGAAATGCGCCATATTGCCCAGGATAATTGGATTCCGATCATTTTCATAACTGCACTGGGGCAGGAAGATGACATCGTGCGCGGTATTGAGGCCGGCGGTGACGACTATGTGCTCAAACCGATCAATTACAAGATGCTGGATGCGAAAATCAATTCGCTGCACCAGCACTTGCGTTTTTTCAGGGAGAAGGAAGAACAGAGCCAGATGTTGCGCGATTATCAGGTAAGGACTGAGGAAGAACAGAATACCGCTCAGGATTTCATGGCCAGGCTGCTGGCACTGGACAAGATTAAAGATCCTCTGGTGCAATTCCGCCTGCAACCTGCGGAAGTATTCAGCGGTGACCTGATTGCGGCGGCGCGCACCCCGGCAGGCCACTTGTATGCCATGCTGGCGGACAGTACAGGCCACGGGCTCACTGCGGCTTTGGCGGTCATGCCGGTGTTGCAATCTTTTCATGCCATGGTTGCAAAAGGCTACAGCATTGGCGCACTTGCAGCGGAAATCAACCGAAAAATAAGGGAATATCTGCCTGCCAATCGTTTTGTTGCTGCTGTTTTGATTGCGCTGGATGAGAAGAATGGCCGTGTGAGCGTGTGGAATGGCGGGTGCCCGCCCGCAATATTGCTTAACCCGGACGGCATGGTGGCTTGCCAGTTTGACTCAAGGCATTTACCCTTGGGCATTCTCAACCCGAATTCTTTCGATGACGAAGTAACACATTATCACTATGGTGATCAGCCCTGCCAGCTTTTGTTGTGTTCTGATGGGGCGGTGGACAGTGCCGATCCGGGCGGCATGGAAATCGGCATGTCGCACCTGTTGCAGGCGGCACGCACCGAAAGCCTGGCGGAGCGGTTGTCGAGCATGGTCAGGATGCTGGAACAGCAGTTGGCGGGCAAACAGGCACATGACGATATCGCGCTGATCCTGGTGGATTGTCCGGCTGAGGCGTTGGAGGAAATGCCGATCCCTGTGCAGCCCGAATTGATACGCCGCGAAACCAATTTGATGAGTGCCACATTGGCTCAGGAACAGCATGAAGAACAAGTCGAATGGCAATTTGCGCTTACCCTGACCGCGCCGCAACTGCGCCAGGCTGATATCGTCCCGTTGCTGCTGCATGTGGTGAACCAGATCGAACTTGATGGTGCCAGTCTGTCCGGCAAGCTGTTCCTGATCTTGTCGGAGCTTTTCAACAATGCCCTGGACCATGGACTGCTGAAGCTGGATTCCGCCCTGAAGAATGACCCGCAAGGCATGGACCGCTACTTCGAGGAACGCGCCATACGCCTGAAGCAACTGGGGCAAGGCGAGATCAAGATCAGGCTGTTGAAAACCTACACTGTGGCCGGCCTTTGCCTCAAGATTATCATCAGCGATACAGGCGACGGCTTCGACTTCCAAGCATTCCAGACTGCCGCTCTGGACGCCAGTATGCGTCGTCACGGGCGCGGCATCGCGTTGGTGGAAAGCCTGAGCAGCCAGTTGTATTACGCTGACAACGGCAGGGAATCACACGCCTCCATTCCGTTGCCGGGTGCCGGGCAATAACTCCCAATTCCTCTGCTGACGGGTTTGCAGGCCTGATTCAGAAAGAGTAATACGCCGCAAATTACCGCCTTATTCAGCGAATTGAATTTTCCCTGAAAGTTGATAATTGCCATGAAACCGCCCCTTCACTTTAGGGATGGTCCCTGGGCATAAGAGGGGCGGTTGCGGCAGCTCCGCAATCGGCTGGCTAAAGTCATAACCGGCGAGGTGGTGAATGTAATTGTCACCCGTTCGAATGGTTAGCGGTTTTATCAGTAACGTGTTGCTGCCGCGCGGAGTAAGCCATGGCGGAAGATAGCGATCTCGAAAAAACGGAACAGCCCTCACAGAGGCGCCTGGAACAGGCGCGAGAAGAGGGACAGGTTGCGCGTTCGCGTGAATTATCTACCTTTGCGGTTCTGATGGCGGGGGGAGCAGGGTTGTGGATAATGGGTTCTTCGCTGACAGGGCAACTGACCAAGTTAATCCATGACGGCCTGACCCTTGATACTGAACTGGCGTTTCATCCCGAACTGTTGTTGCCGCACTTGTACTCCCTTTCAGTTGAAACGCTGTGGGCCTTCTTGCCCTTGCTGCTGCTGTTGCTGGCGACTGCTGCCCTCTCCCCCTTGTTGCTTAACGGCTGGCTGTTCAGCATGAAACCGCTGCAACCCAACTTTTCGAAACTTAATCCGGTCACCGGCCTAAGCCGCATGTTCGCGACCCATGGCCTGATTGAACTCGGTAAAGCCATCGGCAAGTCTGTGATCGTTGGCGGGGTCGGCGCATGGGCAATCTGGCACAACAAGGACGCCGTGCTGATGCTGGTATCTCAACCCGCGGTGGCAGCGATTCACCATTTGGGATACCTGATGTGGATGACTTTCGCGGCGATCATGGGCGGTATGTTGCTGATCGTGGCGGTGGATGTGCCATTCCAGTTGTGGGAACACAATAAGCAACTAAAGATGACCAAGGAAGAAGTGCGTCAGGAAGCCAAGGAATCCGAGGGCGACCCGCAGGTCAAGGCACGTATCCGTACTATGCAGCGTGAAATAGCCCGCCGCCGCATGATGGCGGAAATTCCGACCGCCGACGTGGTGGTAACCAACCCGACGCACTATTCCGTGGCTTTGCGCTATAGCGAAAAAGGCATGAGCGCACCGATCGTGGTGGCCAAAGGGTCGCATTTCCTTGCCGCAAAAATCAAGGAGATTGCAATCGCGAATAATGTGCCTATCCTCGAAGCCCCACCGCTGGCCCGCGCCTTGCACAAACATACGGAGTTGGGACAAACCATTCCGGAAGCGTTATACACCGCAGTCGCGGAGGTGCTGGCTTACGTTTACCAATTGCGCCATTACCGGCAAGGCGTCGGATCCAGACCGGATGAACCGCGCCATTTACCGGTACCCCCGCAACTTGATCCGGCATCGCAAGATACCGAATCCGGGGGAGAACAAGAAAGAACATCATGAACCTGCTATTGACCATACAAGATTTAATCAAGCGCTCCGGCTTGCGTACACTGGCCGGACCGGTGCTGATCGTAATGATACTGGCGATGATGGTGCTGCCGCTGCCGCCCATGTTGCTGGATATCTTGTTCACATTCAATATTGCGCTTGCCGTCATGGTGCTGCTGGTGAGCATGAATACCACCAAAACCCTGGATTTCTCGGTATTCCCGACGGTGCTGCTGATCACCACATTGCTGCGGTTGTCACTCAATGTGGCCTCCACCCGCGTGGTTTTGATGCAAGGCCATACCGGTTCGGCTGCTGCGGGCAAGGTGATCGAGTCATTCGGACATTTTCTGGTAGGCGGCAATTACGCAGTCGGTATTGTTGTTTTCGCAATCCTGGTGGTAATCAACTTTGTGGTAATAACCAAGGGTGCAGGGCGGATCGCCGAGGTGGGCGCACGCTTTACACTGGATGCGATGCCCGGCAAACAAATGGCGATTGATGCCGACCTGAATGCCGGCCTGATCGGTGAGGACGAAGCGCGCCGTCGCCGCGCTAATATTGCGCAAGAAGCGGATTTTTACGGTTCCATGGACGGTGCCAGCAAGTTTGTTCGCGGTGACGCAGTGGCCGGTATCATGATCATGCTGATTAACGTGGTCGGCGGGCTGATCGTCGGGGTGATGCAACACAATATGGATATTGCCGCCGCTGCGCAAAACTACACTTTGCTGGCTATCGGTGACGGCCTGGTCGCGCAAATTCCGGCATTGGTGATTTCCACCGCCGCAGGCCTGGTGGTAAGCCGTGTCTCCACCGAAGAGAATATCGGCCAACAACTGGTGGGGCAGTTGTTCGACAAGCCGCAAGTGCTGATGCTGACCGCAGGTATTATCGGAATGATGGGGATGATTCCCGGCATGCCGCATTTTGCCTTCCTGTTGCTGGCCGGAGCCTTGTCTGTTCTCACCTATTTCATCATGCATAAAGCTAAAAAAGCTGCTGTTGAGCCGGTGGCAGAGAATGTAGCTGCCCCGGCCGCAGTGGATGCTCCGGAAGCCAGTTGGGAAGACGTGGCACAGGTGGATGTGTTGGGTATGGAAGTCGGGTATCGCCTGATCTCGCTGGTGGACAAGGCGCAAGATGGTGACTTGTTGCGCCGCATCAAGGGGATCCGCAAGAAATTCACCCAGGATATCGGGTTCCTTCCGCCTCCTATCCATATCCGCGATAACCTTGATTTGCGTCCGAATGCTTACCGCATTACTTTGAATGGAGCGGAAATTGGTGCGGGTGAAGCTTTCCCGAATATGTATCTGGCGATCAACCCTGGCAATGCCAGCGGCACCTTGCCCGGTGCGCCGACGACTGATCCGGCGTTCGGATTGCCGGCCGTGTGGGTGGATGCGGCGACGCGCGAGAATGCGCAAGCCATGGGCTATACCGTGGTGGATACCAGCACGGTGATCGCCACCCACCTCAGCCATCTCATCCATACACACGCAGCCGAACTGTTGGGACGCCAGGAGTTGCAGCAATTGCTGGATCATATCGCCAAGCTTGCGCCCAAGCTGACCGAAGATCTGATACCGAAGGTACTGCCGTTGACCACGGTGCAGAAGGTGCTGCATAACCTGCTCGACGAAGGTATGCATATCCGCGATATGCGCACTATTCTGGAAACATTGGCGGAGTATGCCGCACAAAGCCAGGATCCATACCAGTTGACCTCCTTTGTGCGGATGGCGTTGGGCCCGGCCATCGTACAGCAGTATTACCCGGCCGCGCAGGAATTGCAGGTCATCGGCATGGACAAGGATCTGGAATATGTCCTGATGCAGGCGATGCAGACAGGCGGCAACAATCGCTCCATTGAGCCGGGGCTGGCAGACACGCTGTTACGCGAGGCACGCAATGCGACGCAGGCCCAGGAACAATTGGGCTTGCCCACGGTGCTGCTGGTGCCCGGACAACTCCGTGACCTGCTGGCGCGTTTCCTGAAGCGTGCACTGCCGCAACTCAAGGTTATCTCCCATGACGAGGTGCCCGGCTTCAAGGCGGTTAGAGTCACTTCTATTGTCGGGGGACATGCGTAATAGCAACTCTAAAAATCGGGACTGACTGCTGGTATCTATAGGAAAACGAAATAACAGGGTGCTAAAACCTGGCAGGGTGGACAAGGCTTCATCTGCCCACGCGGACATACTGGGTAAGCGACGTCAGCAACCCGTACAAGGGGTTCCACACTTGGCCTGGTAGCACCCATTGGTACCATTGCATGTCTGTCTGGTACACGCGAGTGGGATAACGGAGTCAGTGCTTGCTTCGGCCTTTTTTGCAATCTTCTTTTTCTTGTGTTTCTTGGTCGCATGATTCTGAGTAGGCTGCTCCGCCTGTACGGACGATGCGCTGGAGGGGGCGGGCGAGGCATCTGCTGCCCAGGCAGGAATAACAACTAACGCCAGCAATAATAAAAGCATTTTTTTCACGTTCTAATCCCTTTTTGGTTGAAAGACATTACCGTTTGACCTGTTTCTTCACCACGACAGTTTCACCTTTGCATACGTCAACCGCCCCTGGCTGAAACGCGGCATGAGCGGGTCTGTCTCCGTGTACAAGATAACTGTGTTGGTGGCGTTACGCACACCCGCATCCAGTGAGCCGATTCGATTGAAGCGCCAACTCACGCTTGCATCCGTCTGGTTAAAGTGCTGCCAGACACCAAACAGGATGGGATTAAGGTTAATATCTGACGATTGCTGCGTGGCGTTGAGCAGGTTATAGCTCCAGCCTAGATTCGCCGTCCATTGCGGGCTGGCAAACCATTTCAAGCCCAATTGCGCCGAGCGCAAATGCTGCCTCTGTACGGAATTCGGCGGTATATCTGTAGGGTCATACTGAAAGCATTCATCGTCATAAGCCAGCGTCACATTCAAGCTTTGAACGCTCGGCTGCCAATGCAATGCAATGCGGGACTCGTCGATATGCTGAGAGAAATATTCTTGTACAAAACCAGTAGAAAAAGGATTCTCAGTCCAGCGCCGCTGCGCCTGCCCTTCCAGAAGCCATGCTGCATCTAGTTGTTTGTCTGCGCCCAGCGCAACACCTCGCACTAAATTGTATGTATCGCTTGGACGACTCAGTATGAAGCCTGCCAGATGGACAGGTGATAACGAAGCGTTGCCCACCGCCGCATCGTCCAGCCCTTTCCATGCAGCAAGGCGCACATGCGTCGTACTATCCGGCGTGTAAACCAGCCCCAGCTTTGGTAGCCAGCGTTGCACGTAGGTGCTTTTGTCGTTGCCGAGGATGTCAGTCATAATCTTATCGTTCTTGCCCCAGGCCAATCCTGTTTCCAGTTGCCAATAGGGATTAAGCGCCTGCTGCCAGTCCACATAGATTTGTTGTGCGACGTTTGTCCAGGGAAAATACCATGTCGGCTGCGAAATTAATGTGCGCACCGCACTCACACCCCATTGCGTGGTATAGCCTGCGCCGCTGCGTTGATATTGCAGCTCCCCGCTGTTAGCGGCACTGCTTTGAATGAGTGTACGATCATAACCGTTTGGAGGACCGGTATAGTTTGGATTTGACGGCGGCAGAAAGTCGCTCATATATTGCTGATTATCTATTTGGCCGGTCTGTTGGTGACTAAACAGGCCGCGCAACTCGCTGTTGTCGTCCAGACTGTGGCGAAGACCCAAGTGCATGACACCGCTAATGTCTTCATATTGGTTATATATCCCATTACCCATCGGGTCTGCCGGAGCGTATATTTCACCGTGTTTGGAATTGGTAGTCTCATACGACATGAACGCCTGCGTGGTTTGGGTTGGTCGCCATTGCACGACCCCTTGCACAACCGTGTTGTCGAGATTTTGGTATGAGCCAAATCCGTCGGTCTTGAATTGCAGCCCCGAGAGACTCAGCCCCAGCGTGTCGCTGCCCACACCAGCGCGAATTTGTCCGCCATTGGTATTCTTGCTGGCGGTGGTGGCGTCGGCTGCCAGTTTGACCTGTTCACCGAACAGCGCATCATAATTGTTGTAGCTCGTCTGCTGGGCATTGAGTTCGCCGACAACGCCATGTTGCGGAACTGATGCGCCAGTCTGTCCGGCCCCATCACCGTAAATGTCAAGTGCCGAGGGCAGGCTGCCCGGTTTTTCATTGAACAGGCTTTGCAACAGAAGGCTGCGCCGTGCCGATTCAGCGAAGCGTTGTCCTTGCAATAGATCGGCCTGATTTCTCAGGCTGGTTGAGTTTGGTTCGCCGACCGTGTCAGACAAGGTGTGAAACGCTATCCCTTCCAAGCCCAGTTGACGTTGCACCTCGGCCAGATTGGCCTGCAATACTTGCTTGTCTTCCTTGAGCAGCCGATCACCGCGATAAACCGAGCGATAGCCGACTCGCGCTTGTGCCTCGCGCAAACTTTCGCGGGCATCCAGAGGACGGTTGGCCTGCAATTCCGCCTGTGCCTGATACAACCAGGGGGTGGGGTCTTTGGGGTCGGCTTGTTCTGCATTGCGCCAGCTTTCACTTGCCGCCCCGGTTTGCCCCAGGTTCTGCTGCAAGCGCCCCAGATAAGTGAGAATCAGGGCGTTGCCGGGATCGGCTTCATCCGCCGCCTGCAATTTTTCCTGCCCGGCCTGAAAGTGACCCAGCTTGATTTCGGCCAACCCCAAACCGAATAAGGCCTTGGCATCTTTGGGGTCACGCTGCAAGGCCGTTTCAAAAGCGGACTTGGCTTCCTGAGGGTGTCCGTCGATCAGATAAGCCAAGCCGCTCACGGCGGTGACGTAAGGGTGAGTGGCATCCGCTTCATGCGCTTGTTCCGCGAGTTTCTTGGCCGCTTGCACCTGGTCAAGGCTCAGCGCGAGCTCAGCCTCACGCGCCAGGGTGATCGCCGTTTGCGGTACCCGAGTATTAAAACCGTGCACCACTTCGTGTGCTTCCGCCAATCTCCCCACGCCTTGCAAAGCATAGGACAGTGCCAGCTTTGGCAACATACCGCCTCCAAAATCTTGTGCACGTTGTGCCGCATCCAGCGCTTTCTGCATTTTTCCCTGTTGCAGGTACGCCATGGCGGTGAGCGCGTAGGCATCCGCAGCACATTGTGTGTTGGCAAGCAAAGGAGCAAGAATATCTATCGCCTGCTGAGACTGATTGCCTTGCAGCAAAAAGCTTGCGCGCAGCAAATTCATTTCGGGCTGGGTATTCTCTTTGGTCTGTACACCTTTGGCTGCTTCATCGAGCAGAATCAGTGCATCGAGAAAGCGGGTTTCACTTTGCGCCTGCAAGGCGGCTTGCATCGCAGGAGTGGGCTGCAAAGGTTGGTACTGGGTTGCCACGAGAGGCATCGTCCAGATCGCACTTCGACCCTGCCCCATGGCTTGCTCCGCCGGAGAATGAATTTGCCCCAGAAAGGTATCTTCTTCGGATGCCTGCGCAACATCGGTCAAGAAATTCAGGCCAGTGACACATAAAAAAAGCGCAAGGCCTAAATATTTCATGATTGATGTTGTCTTAGTGGTTGTATGGATGCCTGCATAGACGCCAATCAAGGCACTTTCCAGACCATTTTGATGGCCGGGGGGGGGGTAATAGTAACCCACTTAATCAAAGAGGGTCAATGTGTGTATATGGTTTGTGTATATAGATAGTTCTGAAAATGCATAGGCAATTCGGTCTATATTTTTATGATGTATAGCAGAGTAACATTAAATGGTTTGCAGGCTATTAGCCCGTAACGCAAAGAAAGCGGTTAAGGTACTTTTCAATGCGTCTCTTAAAACTCTGCCCGGATAAGCGCGATGTTTATGCCGGTGCTTGATTATTTCCCCCGCCGTTCTTGCCGCGACTGGGGGTTGGTCTTTTTGTTGCTGATTTATGTGACAAGTTCTGCCCATGCCCAGACTCCGGTTGATTCCAAACAATCCGATGTAACCATTGTTCTGAGCGAGCAAGTTGGCTCCTATGCAGAGTTCAACAATGCATTGGACACACTTCTTTCCGGCAAAAATATCCCTCATCGGGTGATAGATAGTACTATGCCGGTCCCCTCTTCAGGACTGGTTATCGGAGTCGGTATGAAAGCCGCAAGTGCGGTTGCAGCCAGTGAAGCGTCATTCGTGCTCAATGTGTTTATAACCAAAGCGAGCCATAACAAACTGTTGCGCGACTTTCCCCGTCGTGCCGGTTCAAATGCTTTCTCAGCCATATATCTGGATCAGCCGGTGCACCGCCAAGTCCGTCTGATTGCCGCCATTTTTCCCGATAAACGTAACGTCGGACTACTGTATTCAACCCCGCCAACGGAACTTGCCCGGATACGCCAGGAACTGAACGAACAGGGCTTGACCTTGCATGAGCAGGCAGTTGATCCAAAGCGCAACTTGTCTGATACGCTGCAAGATATTCTGGGCAGCAGCGAGGTGTTGTTTGCGGTACCGGATGCTGCGGTCTATAACGATTCGACCATACGCAATATCCTGCTGGCGACTTACCGCAGCGGCGTTCCCCTGGTTGGATTTTCTCCGGGTTACGTCAAAGCCGGGGCGCTGTGCGCGGTGTTCAGTACACCATCACAAATTGCCGCACAGACCGCAGCGTTAATTCGCCAATTCGGTGATTCACATGTCTTGCCAGCCAGCCAGTACCCGCATGAGTTTGAAGTGATGGTAAACGAGCAGGTTGCCCGTTCGCTGGGATTGAAGGTCAAGAGTGCTTCTTTGCTGCATGACGAAATCGGCAGGGAGGACAAGTATTATTAAACGCTTGCGAATTTCCCGATGCGCTGGAATAGCGTGATAAATCCCCCTTTAATTGCCAGACCGGGTTGATGGCAAATGTTGATAATGCCAACAACCGATAGACCAAGTCCCGGCAGGTTGCCGGATGACTTCAAAGGCAGGGGGAAGCATGAACGCAAAGAAATTTATTGCAGCCACATCACGTGATGCGCTGCTTTTGGTACGCAACGAATTGGGGGCGGACGCCGTCATTTTGTCCAACCGCAAGGTGGAAGAGGGAGTCGAAATTACGGCCTTGGCGAGCGCCGATCTTGCAAGGTTGACGGATCCCAAAAAGGCGCCATTAGTACCGGTTTTCGAGTCACCTTTGATTCAGCGCGCATCAGCGCCGGAAAACCCCGCTGTAGCCGAACCCATAGTAGCGCGTGCTCCCGAGATAACATCCGCGCCAATAATATCGGAACAGCAAGGTATCCTTAGCGAAATCAAATCCATGCGCAATATGATGCAGGAGCAGATCGCATGTTTGTCGTGGTCTGACATGCAGCATCGCGACCCGCAACGCGCGCAGATGTTGCGCAACTTGTTGAACGCCGGATTCAGCCCGGCGCTGTCGCGCCAGTTACTCGAAAAAATGCCGGCAGAGGCCGATATTTCCTGGATTCGCCAGGTGCTTGGAAATAATTTGCGCGTTGCCACACAAGACGAAGATGTGGTGGTGCGGGGCGGTGTGGTTGCGTTGATCGGTCCGACCGGCGTCGGCAAGACCACCACTACGGCCAAGCTGGCAGCCCGTGCGGTGGTGCGCTACGGAGCCGACAAGGTTGCATTGCTTACTACCGATAGTTATCGTGTCGGCGCGCATGAACAGTTGCGCATTTACGGCAAGATACTGGGCGTGGAAGTGCATGCAGTGCGCGACACCGAAGATTTGCGCCTGACTCTGTCGGCACTGAAACGCAAGCATCTGGTGCTGATAGATACCATGGGTTTGGGGCAACGCGACAGCCGGGTGGCTGAGCAAACCGAGATGTTCAATGCTGCCGGCGCGCAACGCCTGTTGTTGCTCAACGCCACGAGTGGCGGTGACACTCTGGAGGATGTGGTGCATAAGTACCATGGCGCCGGAGTGATAGGTTGCATCCCCACCAAACTGGACGAGGCGGGAAGCCTGGGTACAGTGCTTGATGTGGCAGTGCGCCACAAACTGGCGTTGCATTACATCACCAGCGGGCAACGCGTGCCGGAGGATCTGCACGAAGTTAACCTGGAATATCTGTTGCATCGTACATTCAAGCCGGTTGCCAAAGCTGCACCTTTCACCTTGCGGGAACTTGAGTTTCCTGCCTTGATGGCGGGGCTGGGCGCTGTATCAGGAGCACGTGAATCATATGCTGCCTGAACACATAACTGATCAGGCCGAAGGGTTGCGCCGACTGCTGGTGCGGGCTTCCGCACGCGTGGTGACTGTAGCGGGTGCCCGCGCCGGTTTGGGTGCGACCAGCCTGGTGGTGAACTTGGCTGCCGCACTCGCACAGACTGGCAAGGACGTGCTGGTGCTGGACGAAAGTTTGTCATGTGACAATGTGGGAAACATGCTGGCACTCAAGCCGCGTTATGATTTATTGAATGTCGTGCGGCGCGACAAATTATTGCCCGAAATCATCCTGCATGCGCAACAAGGCGCGCGCGTGCTGCCGGTGGCCCGTGCCATAAAGGCCTTGCCGCAACTCACTTTTCAGGAGCGCCGACATTTACTGGAATGTCTCGCTGAAGCATCGACCGGTATTGACGTGGTACTGGTTGACGCCACGGCAACAGGGGAACGCTATATTTCAGCCGGTTTAGCTCCCGGGCAACCGTTGCTGGTGGTATTGAATCCGGGTGCTTCTGCCATCACCGAAGGTTATGCCCTGATAAAACGGATGGCGGCGCACGATGGACTGCAGAGATTCGGGATTGTGGTGAATAAAGCAAAGGATGAGCAGGAGGCACAGGTTGTGTTCTGCAACGTGGCACGCGCTGCGCATCGTCATTTGCGTGTGCGAGTAGAATATTTGGGTTATATTCCGCTTGATGAAAAGTTCAAACGTGCGACACAATTATACCGTCCGGTGGTTGATGCATTCCCCGCCGCGCCGGCAGCAGGCGCATTTTGCGAGCTGGCGCGCAACTTGATGTTGCTGCCGGCCGCAGGGAACGAGGAGGCCGGGAGCCTGTCCGATATGGTGCAACGATTGATACGGCAGGCTTGTTCGCCGAATATGGCGTATGTAAATTAAATGAATATCATGTACACCGCGAGCGGATTAAGCGACAAGGAAGAGTGCATTAAGGAATATGCGCCGCTGGTCAAGCGCATCGCACACCACTTGATGCTGAGGTTGCCCAGCAGTGTGGCGGTGGAGGACATCATTCAGGCCGGCATGATAGGGCTGCTGGATGCGGCCGCGCGATATGACGAATTGCGCGGTGCGCAATTTGAGACTTTCGCTGCACAGCGTATTCGCGGCTCCATGCTGGATGAACTGCGCCAGGCCGATTGGATGCCGCGCAGTTTGCGCCGTGACATGCGCCGTATTGAGGCGGCGATGAGCAAGTTGCAGCAGCACCTTGGCAAATCCCCGAGCGAGAGCGAAGTGGCGCAGGAATTGGGGATACCGCTGACTG